>CAYVBN010000113.1:0-16617 GCA_964449645.1 uncultured Hyphomicrobiales bacterium | reverse complement strand
GCTCTCATCAGCCGACGCGCGTCGGCCGCTTCGGCATGCCCGGATGCCCACGGCACACCGTGGCCTGCGCGAAGGTAAAATTCTAGGCCAGAACGAGGGGCGAGTCCTGTCCGATCCGGTGCTTCCGGCGGTTTGCCCCCAGCCGGGACCCGCCAGGCCGGGGCTTTATTTCAGGTTTCCGCAGAAACGCTGAATGCGCCGGCAGGCTTCCTCGAGGTTCTCGGTCTTGGTCGCATACGAGATGCGGAAGGCCGGCCCGAGCCCGAACGGCGTGCCCTGGACGACCGCAACGCCCTCGGCCTCCAGCAGCTCGGTGACGAAGTCCTCGTCGGTCGCGATCGTCTTGCCCGACGGCGCGGTCCGGCCGATCGTTCCGGCACAGGAGGGGTAGACGTAAAAGGCTCCCTCCGGCTTGGGGCAGGAAATCCCCTTCGCCTGGTTGAGCATCGATACGCACAGGTCGCGCCGTTCCTTGAAGATCTTGTTGTGCCGGGGAATGAAGTCCTGCGGCCCGTCGAGCGCCTCGACGGCCGCCCACTGGGCGATCGAACAGGGGTTCGACGTCGACTGCGACTGGATCGTCGCCATTGCCTTGATGAGCGGCTCCGGGCCGCCGGCGAAGCCGATGCGCCAGCCGGTCATGCAATAGGCCTTGGAGACGCCGTTCACCGTCAGGGTGCGCTCGTAGAGCCGCGGCTCGATCTGCGCCGGCGTGGTGAACTCGAAGGCGTCGTAGACGAGGTGCTCGTACATGTCGTCGGACATGATCCACACCTGGGGATGCCGCACCAGCACGTCTGTCAGCGCCTTGAGCTCGTCGCGCGTGTAGGCCGCCCCGGTCGGGTTCGAGGGCGAGTTGAGGATGATCCACTTCGTTCTCGGCGTGATGGCGCGCTCGAGCGCTTCCGGGCCGATCTTGAACCCGGACTCGGCCGTCGCCGTGACGGCGACCGGTTCGCCGCCGGCGAGCAGGACCATGTCCGGATAGCTGACCCAGTAAGGAGCCGGGATGATCACCTCGTCGCCCGGATTGAGCGTCGCGACCAGGGCATTGTAGAGCACCTGCTTGCCGCCGGTTCCGACGGAAATCTGGCTCGGCTTGTAGTCGAGACCGTTCTCCCGCTTGAACTTGCGCACCACCGCGGCCTTGAGCTCGGCGATCCCGTCCACGTTGGTGTACTTGGTCTCGCCCCGCTCGATCGCTCGGATCGCGGCCTGCTTGATGTTCTCGGGGGTATCGAAATCGGGCTCGCCGGCCCCGAGCCCGATGACATCACGGCCGGCCGCTTTGAGCGCCCGCGCCTTGTCCGTCACCGCAATGGTGGCGGAAGGCTTGATGCGCTTGAGCGAGTCGGCGAGCAAGGCCATCGATGTCTCCATGTTTTTCGCGCACGATCCGGCGAAGCGGCTCGCCGAAAAGATCATGCGCCGGTTCATTAAGTTGGGGCGCGGTCTTACGCAAAACCGGTATCCACTTTGCGGATCGCGCCCGTCGATGCGTGATCCTCGTAAAGGGGCGCGCGGCCGGGGGCAAGCTTGAAACGCTGATGATTCCGATCAGCCCGGGTGATGCAGGACGCCTGCCGCGGCGCCATTCAGCCGGCCTCGAGGACCCGCCCAGGCGGCGCCGGAGGCCGGGTGCCGCTTAACCGGCCGGCAACGGCTTCCTGCTATGGCGCTCCGCAGCCCTTCGTGGCCGGCCAGGGGAGCGCCAGTGACCTACGAGCCCGGAGCGACTCGTCACATCGACCGTTTCATCTGGTCGGCGATCGCCGCGGTCGCGGCGGCCGACGTCCTGGCCGCATCGCTGACGCGTTTTACGATCCTCTGGCCGTCCTTCCTTGTTCCGGCCGCCGCCAGCCTCGGGATTTGGGCGTGCTCCGAATTCTATTTCGGGTATCGAAGGAGTCCGGAACTCGGAACGGCTCTCGGGTGCACGGCCCAGATTTGCGCCTTCTTCGCCGTCGGGGCTCCGCTCTCTTACCTTGCGGCGAGCATGAATTTCCCGCTGCAAGACAGTTGGTTCGATGCCGCCGATCGCGGCCTCGGGCTGGACTGGCGGGCGCTGTTGGACTGGATGAACGCGCATCCGGCACTTCATCCGGTTTTTTCGTTGGCCTATTTGAGCTTTGCTCCGCAAGCGATCGTCGTGACCTTGATCCTGCTCCTATTGCGGACGGCTGAAACAACTCCGCCTCGTCGTGCTGGCGCTCATGTTCGCCGCATTGATTACGATCGCCGTCTCCGCTGTCCTTCCGGCCGAAGGGGTCTGGGGTCACCTCGGACTGTCGGCCGTCGACTACCCACACATCGCTCCGGTAACGCAAGAGCTCCATCTGAGAACCTTCTTCGGATTGCGGCACGGATCCTTTCGCGCGCTCATGGCCCAGCACGCGGAAGGGATCATCACTTTCCCGAGCCTCCATGCGGCCTACGCTTTCATCTTCATTCTCGCGCTCTGGCCCGTTCGGATCCTGCGATGGTTCGCCATTGCGCTGAACGCCACAATGCTCATCGCGACGCCTGTCGAGGGCGGCCATTATTTCATCGACGTCATCGCGGGTATCGTCGTCGCCGTGGTCTGCTGGCGCGTTGCCCTTCGGGTTGCCGAACACGCCGCACGTCGCGGCGCGGTTGCGGCCGGTCCGATTGCGAAGCCGGGCCTCGTCGCCGGGGATTAGCGCCTGACCCGCGACGTGTGGGCGGTTCGCCGAAAAAAGCCTGTGCCAGCCCACTGAGTTGAAGCGCGCGATCCGGCGCAATCAACCGCGAGCGGTTCCGCGGTCGAAAAGAATTTCCACCGCACGCGCGCGGCGCAACGGCCAGCGCGCGTCATCGTCCGGTGTAAAAGAATAATTAGAATAATTGCCAATCTCTCGCTGCACCGCGAACGACAGAATCCGCATTATCCGAAAAAATCGGAGCGGCGGTAAACGCGCTGCAGCATCGGTTTTTCTGGGCGCAAATGAATTTGATGATATCATCGCGATCGTGCGCCACGTTTTCGCGTCGGGTCGATCACAAATCGCGGAGCCGGCAAAGACGTTCGCGGTCGTGTCTCATTTGGCCGCTACGTCCGTCGCGCTCGCCGTTTGGACACGACCTTCATCATGAAACACGAGGGCGGACCGGTACGGCACCGCGACGCCCTTCACACGACCAAGTTTCGTCACACGACCAAGTCTCGGAACCGCGCCACGCGCCGGAGAGCAAGGGAGGCCGGATGTACACACTCTACTCGATGCAGCGATCGGGGAACTGCTACAAGGTGCGTCTCGCACTCGCGCAATTGCGCGTTCCTTTTCGGCTGGTCGAGATCGACATCCTCAAAGGCGAAAGTAGAACGCCGGAATTCCTCGCCAAGAATCCGAGCGGCCATGTTCCTCTGCTCGAGGTCGTACCCGGCCGCTATCTTCCCGAGTCGAACGCCATCCTGTGGTACATCGCGGGCGGCACGCCGCTCGCCCCCGAAGATCGCATCGACCGCGCCGAGGCGCTGCAGTGGATGTTCTTCGAGCAGCACAGCCTCGAGCCCAATCTCGGGATGGCGCGTTTCTGGCTCTCGATGGTGAAGGGCGGACGCGAGCTGCAGATGCACGCCCTCGAGGACTGGATGGAAAAGGGATACCAGGCGCTCAGGGTGATGGAGCAACACCTCTCGTCGCATCGCTTCTTCACGGCCGACCGCTACACCATCGCGGATATCGCGCTTTACGCCTATACTCACGTCGCGCACGAGAGCGATTTCGATCTGACCGCCTTCCCGGCCATCCGTGCCTGGCTCAAGCGGGTGGCCGATCAGCCGGGCCACGTCCGCATGGATTGGCATCCGGAAGCCCTCGCCCTCGCCGAGTGAGTTCATCGGAAATCGCCCGGCGCATCGGCGTCCCGTCCTCACCGAGACGTGAGCATTCTCCCTCTGGCGCGCCGCGCCGGGGGAAGGCATGTGTGCGCCGAGGTACGGGGCGCGCGGGAGCAGCAGGATGAAATTCGCCCAAACGCTCGCTGTGGCGCTCGTTTCCCTCGTGCCGGCCGCAAGCCTTCCGGCCACCGCACAGACCTTCCGGACCTCCGCCGGCGAGATCAAGGTGGAGACGGTCGCCCGCGGCCTGTCGCATCCGTGGTCGCTCGCCTTCCTGCCCGACGGACGCATGCTGGTGACGGAGCGTCCGGGGCGCATGCGCTTCGTGAGCCGCGACGGGACGCTCTCCCCGCCGTTCTCCGGCATTCCCAAGCTCTACGTCCGCCAGCAGGCCGGACTGCTCGACGTCGCGCTCGACCGCGATTACGCCAACAACCCCCCCCTCTATGTCGGCTACATCGCGCGGGCGGACGGCGGCGGACGGGACGCCGTGGATCGCGCCCGCGTCGTCGAGGGCGAGCGGCCGCGGCTCGAGGACGTCCAGCGCATTTTTCAGCAGCGCGGACCCGCCGGCCAAGGGCTCAACATGGGTTGCCGCATCGCGCAGGGCGCGGACGGCAATCTGTTCGTCACGCTCGGCGATCACTTCCAGTATCGCGACCTCGCGCAGAATCTCGACGACGACATCGGCAAGATCGTGCGCATCCGCCCTGACGGCTCGGTGCCGCCCGACAATCCGTTCGTCGACCGGAAGGGCGCGCGCCCCGAAATCTGGACCTACGGCAACCGCAACCCGCAGGGCCTCGCCTTTGATCCGAAGAGCGGCAAATTGTGGGAGATCGAGCACGGACCGCGCGGCGGCGACGAGGTGAACATCATCGAGCCGGGCCGCAATTACGGCTGGCCGGTCATCGGCTACGGGGTCGATTATTCGGGCGCCAAGATCCACGAGAGCACCCACAAGGCCGGCATGGAGCAGCCGCTGAAATACTGGGTACCCTCCATCGCGCCTTCGGGTCTCGCGTTCTACGAGGGCGACCTGTTCCCCGCGTGGCGCGGCAACCTCTTCCTCGGCGCGCTCGCCGGCGAGCAGCTGGTCCGGCTCACGGTCGAGGGCGACAAGGTCACCCACGAGGAGCGCCTGCTGCATCAATTGGGCGAGCGCATTCGCGACGTGCGGCAGGGTCCGGACGGCGCGCTCTGGCTGCTGACCGACAATTCCAATGGCCGCATTCTTCGCCTCGCGCCGGCACGCTGAAGCCAACGGCCGCATCGGTTGCGACTCACTGGCCCGGACGCCATAGTCCGGTCACGAAACGCGTTTAAGCGCCTGCCTCCGTTTCACCATCGGCCCCGGATCGAGCTCGCGCGACGGTCACCCGACCGCCGCGGTGCGGATCCGCCTTCGCGAGTTGCCCCATGTTCGCGACCTTTGAACGGCTGTTGCAGCCGACCGACCCGCCCGAGCGGCCCGAGCCCCCGGCCCGGCTGATCGCCTTCTACTGGCATTATGCGCGCCAGGCCAAACGCCTGTTCGCCGGATTGTTCGCGGCAGGGCTCGCGGTGGCGCTGCTCGACGCGACCATTCCGGTGTTCATCGGCCGCGTGGTGACGCTCGTGACCAGCCATGCGCCCGACACCCTCTTCGCCGATACATGGCCGGTGCTGGTCGGCATGGCGGCGGTGCTGCTGGTGCTGCGCCCGCTCGCCCTGACGGCGCAGAATCTTTTCACCAATCAGGCGATCTCGGCGAACGTCTCCAATCTGATCCGCTGGCAGAGCCACTGGCACGTGGTGCGTCAGTCCTGGGCGTTCTTCCAGAACGACTTCGCCGGACGCATCGCCAACCGCGTCATGCAGACGGGACCGGCGATCCGCGAGAGCCTCGTCGCGTTGCTGCACGGCGTGCTCTACATCATGGTCTACGGCACGAGCGCCATCCTGCTGCTCGCGCACGCCGACGCGTGGCTGGCGATCCCGGTGCTCGTCTGGTTCGCCGGCTATCTGGTGCTGCTGCGGTTCTTCGTGCCGCGCATGCGCGATCGCTCCAAGGACATGTCGGAGATCCGCTCGCTTGTGACCGGGCGCATCGTCGACAGCTACACCAACATCCTCACGGTGAAGCTGTTCGCCCGCGCGCGCGAGGAGGACGCCTATGTGCGCGAGGCGATCGACGAGCACACGCAGCGGTTCCACGCCTCGTTGCGGCTCAACACGACGTTCGGGCTCATCTTCTCGTTTCTCAACGCGTCGCTGGTGACGGGCACGGGCGCGCTCGCCCTGGTGCTCTGGTCGCGCGGCAGCATCGAGGTCGGCACGGTCGCGATGGCGCTGCCGCTGGCGTGGCAGATCGTCAACATCGCCGGCTGGGTGGCCGGCCAGGTGACGGCGATCTTCGAGAACGTCGGCGTCGTCCAGGAAGGCATGATGACCATCGCCCGCCCGATCGCCCTCATCGATCGGCCGCAGGCGCGCAGGCTCGACGTGTCGCGCGGCGAGATCCGCTTCGAGGACGTGCGGTTCGGCTACGGCCGCGACACTGGCGTCATCGACTCGCTCTCGTTGACAGTGAAGCCCGGCGAGAAGATCGGGCTCATCGGCCGGTCGGGCGCCGGCAAGTCGACGCTCGTCAACCTGCTGCTGCGGTTCTTCGATCTCGAAGGCGGCCGGATCCTGATCGACGGCCAGGACGTCGCGGAGATCACGCAGGAGAGCCTGCGCGCCCAGATCTCCGTCGTCACCCAGGACACGTCGCTGCTGCACCGATCGATCGGCGACAACATCCGCTACGGCCGCCCGGAGGCGAGCGACGCCGAGGTCGTCGCGGCCGCGAAGCTCGCGCACGCCCACGACTTCATTCTCGAGCTCGAGGACTGGAAGGGCCGGCGCGGTTACGACGCCCAGGTCGGCGAGCGCGGCGTGAAGCTGTCCGGCGGCCAGCGCCAGCGGATCGCCATCGCGCGCGTGATCCTGAAGGACGCGCCGATCCTCGTGCTCGACGAGGCGACGTCCGCGCTCGACAGCGAGGTGGAAGCGGCGATCCAGCAGAGCCTCGGCACGCTCATGGCGGGCAAGACGGTGATCGCCATCGCCCACCGCCTCTCGACCATCGCCCGCATGGACCGGCTGGTCGTGCTCGACCGCGGCCGCATCATCGAGCAGGGCTCCCATCACGAGCTGCTGCGGCTCGGCGGAGCCTATGCGGCGCTGTGGCGGCGGCAGTCCGGCGGGTTCATCGACGATTCGGTCGATCTCGCCGCGGCGAGTTAAGCGCCACCGCGCGCAAATTCCGCATCCGACGTTTCAGGTTCGCGCCTCGACCGGGCGCGAACCGGCGTTTCTGCGCCGTCTCACGCCAACGGCCCTTTGAAGATGAAATAGGCGCCGAGTGCGACCAAAGCGAAACCGATCGCATAGTTCCAGGTGAACGGTTGCCGCAGGTAGAGCACGGAGAAGACCGCGAAGATCAGCAGCGTGATCACTTCCTGGATCGTCTTGAGCTGCGCCGGCGTGTAGACCGCGCTTCCCCAGCGATTGGCCGGGACGGCGAAGCAGTACTCGACGAAGGCGATCCCCCAGCTCGTCAGGATGACGAGGGCAAGCGGCACCGCTTTGAAGCGCAGATGCCAGTACCAGGCGAACGTCATGAAGACGTTCGACGTGATCAGCATGAGGATCGGCAGCAGGTAGGGCGATGCGGCGGTCGGGAGCATGGGACACCGGGTCGTCGGGAGGGTGGACGTCTATGTAAGGGATAACGTGATCGCCGTCTGCCCGGCTCGGCATTCGACCGCGGTGCACGTTTCGCCCCGGCCCGCGTCCCGGCCGCCCTGCAGGGGACTCTGGACACCCCCTTGCGGGACCTGGAAAATCTTGCGCGGGCGGCGGAGCCTTTTGCGCCGACCGGAGTTGTTCCCTGAGTGCGCAGACGGACCGTGCCACACCATCTCCAGACGTTCGCGACCGGGACGGGGAATGACCCGCGTTCGGGACGGTTGTCCCATGGCAGCGGCCGGCCATTGCGCCTGCCCGTCGTGCTCGCGCTCGCAGCCGCCGCGGTCGTGCTCGCGCCGATCACCGCCTACGCGGCGCAGACGGAGACGGCGCCCTCCGAGGTCATCTTCATCTTCCAGTTGCTGCTGCTGATCCTGGTCGGGCGATTGCTCGGAGAGTTCTTCGTCCGCATCGGGCAGCCGGCCGTCACCGGCCAGTTGATCGCCGGAATCCTGCTCGGCCCGTCGCTTCTCGGCGCGCTCTGGCCGGAAGTGCAGCACTATCTTTTCCCCGCGGCCAAAGAGCAGAAGGCGATGCTCGACGCCGTGTCGCAGGTCGGCATTCTGCTGCTGCTGTTGCTGACCGGAATGGACACGGATCTGCAACTCGTCCGCAAAGTGGGATTCACCGCGGCGAGCGTGTCCATCACCGGGATCGTCGTGCCGTTCGGCTGCGGCTTCGCGCTCGGCGAGATGCTGCCGGATTCGATGCTGCCGCATCCGGACATGCGGACGGTCACCTCGCTCTTCCTCGGGACGGCGCTCGCCATCGCGTCGATCAAGATCGTCGCGATGGTGGTCCGCGAGATGAACTACATGCGGCGCAATCTCGGCCAGCTCATCGTGTCCTCGGCAATCATCGACGACACGATGGGGTGGATCATCGTCTCGATCATCTTCGGTATCGCCGAGCACGGCGCGGTCGAGCCGCTCTCCCTCGCCCGCAGCGTGATCGGGACGGCGCTCTTCCTGCTCTTCAGCCTGACGATCGGTCGCCGCATCGTCTTCTTCGTGATCCGGTGGACCAACGACAACTTCGTCAGCGAGCTTCCGGTTCTCACCGCCATCCTGGTGATCATGGGCGGCATGGCGCTGATGACGCATTACATCGGCGTGCACACGGTGCTCGGCGCGTTCGTGGCTGGCATTCTCGTCGGTGAATCGCCGATCCTCACCCGGCAGATCGACGAGCAGTTGCGCGGATTGATCACGGCGTTCTTCGCCCCAGTGTTCTTCGGCGTGGCCGGCCTCGGCACCGACCTCACCATCCTGCTCGAACCGATGCTCCTGGCGGTCACGGTCGCGTTCATCGTCATCGCCAGCGTCGGCAAGTTTGCCGGCGCCTTCCTGGGCGGAAAGCTCGGCGGGCTGAACGCGCGCGAATCCCTCGCGCTGGCGCTCGGCATGAATGCGCGCGGCTCGACCGAGGTCATCATCGCGACCGTCGGGCTCTCAATCGGGGTGCTGAGCCACGACCTGTTCTCGATGATCGTCGCCATGGCGGTCGTCACCACGATGGCGATGCCGCCCACCTTGCGCTGGGCGCTCAAGCGCGTGCCGATCCGTCCCGACGAGGAGGCGCGGCTGCAGCGCGAGGCGTTCGCGGAACGCAGCTTCGTCGCCAATTTCGAACGCCTGCTTCTCACCGTGGACGACAGTCCGAACGGCGAGTTCGCCTCGCGCATCGGCGGCCTGCTCGCGGGCTCGCTCGGCGCGCCGGTGACCCTGCTGCCGATCGACAAGCTGTCTCCGCCGAAACCGAGCAAGCCGGATCGCGACGTCTCCGATCGCGGCACGGAACCCGCCGCGAAGAGCGGGAAGGAAGACGACTCCGACGCCCACGCCGTAAACGAGGAGGATGCGAAGGACGAGAAGCAGAGCAGGAAGCGGAAGGAACGGCTCGAAGGCGTGAGCGAAACCGCGGAGGCGGCGATCGCGCGGGGGGCGAAGCAGTCGAAGCCGCTCGACCCAGATGACGATCCGTCGAAGACGCGACCGAAGGTGGACGTCACGATCAAGACCGAAGGCGCCCCCACCCAGGAGGCGGTCGCGACCGAGGAACGCAAGGGCTACGACATGCTGCTGGTCGGCCTCGAAAAGACCACCGCGGCACCCGGCATCTTCAGCGATCAGATTTCCACGCTGGCGGCCGCGTTCCGCGGGCCGCTCGCCATCGTGCGGGCGCGCGGGCAGCATCTCGCGCGCCCCGTTCAGAGCCGATTGCGGATTCTCGTGCCGATCACCGGCAGCGCCATTTCGCGCCGCGCGGCGGAAATCGCCCTGACGCTCGCGCGCGCCAGCAACACGCGCTGCACCGCCCTGCTGGTGGGTGCGGGTCCGAAACCGAATCGCAGCCAGGCCGGCTTGCGCGTCTGGGTGCGCCGGGGCGAGGCGGCGATGCTCAAGGACGTGATCGAGCTCGCCGACAATCTCAACGCCCGGCTCAAGACCGTCGCGCGCACCGACGAGCCGCCGGAAGAGGCGGTGTTTCGCGAGGCCAAGCGCGGAGACCACAATCTCATCGTCATGGGCGTCAGCCGCCGGCCGGGCGAGGAACTTTTCTTCGGCGAGGCCGCGATGATCCTTCTGCAGAACGACGAGCTTTCGGTGCTGTTCGTCGCCAACGAGTCCTATGGCCACGATCGCGCGGGGACCGCTGCGGGCGCGCGGGAATGACAGCCGCACCGCGGTCGCAATTTGCCCGTAGAGCAACGGCGAATCCGAATGGGGGAGAGTCCCATGCATCCTGTCCGGTCTGTCTCGATTGTCTTGCTCGTATCTGTTGCGGCCCTGACGGCGGCCCCCCTCCCCGGCATGGCCCAGTCGCAGCTTCCGCGCCCGTCCCAGCTTCCGCCACCCGGCGGCAACCAGCCCACGCCGCGCCAGCAGGCGCCGCAAAGTCCCGCGCCGCAGGCACAACCGAGCCCGGCGCCGGCCGCGGCCAAGCCCTACAAGCCGGTCGCCGTGCGTCCCCCGGCCCCGCTGAACGATCCGAGCCTCGAGGCCTTCCGCAAACAGCTCGCCGGCGTCGCCGAACGAAAGGACCGGGCGGCCCTCGCCCGCCTGATCGTGCCGCAAGGCTTTTTCTGGTTGCGCGAGAACGGCGACGCCGCCGACAAGCGCAAATCGGGCATCGACAACCTGGCGAAAGCGATCGGTCTCGATAGCGCCGACGCAGGCGGCTGGGACATGCTGCAGAGCTATACGTCGGATCCGACCGGCGGGCCGCTGCCCGACCACCAGGGCGTGATCTGCGCGCCGGCCGATCCGAGCTTCGACGAGAACGCGCTCGAGCAACTCGTGCAGGCCACGCAGACCGACATTTCCGAATGGGGCTACCCGATGTCGCCGGGCGTCGAGGTTCGCGGTGCGCCGCAGCCCAACGCGCCGGTGATCGACAAGCTCGGCATGAACTTCGTGCGGGTCGTCCCGGCGGACGTGCCGGAGAACGCCGACCAGCAGCAGGCGCTGCTGCAGATCGTCACCCCGTCGGGCAAAACCGGCTACGTGCCGATGGAATCCATCGCGCCGCTCGGGAGCGACCAGCTTTGCTATGTCAAGGACGGAAGCGGCTGGAAGATCGGCGGCTACATCGGCGGCGAGCCGGCCCAGCAATAAGCCCGATCAGGTCAGCACCGCAGCGTATCCCGCACGCGGTGCGGCGCGCAGCGATGCACCGCGTGCGGGACCCGCGTTGCATAATCAATCCGGTCACGTTCAGGCGAGCAATCCGCTGAGCGGCCGCGCCGCCTGGCTGTCGGGGAAGACCGACTGGGCGAGCGCGGTCCCGGGCACGCGCAGGTGATCCTGCAGCACGCCCTTCATCACCGCGCGCAGATCGGTGGTCGCGCGCAGATCGCGGCCCTCGTAGAGCTTCGCGTCGGCGACGCCCGGCCAGTCGGCGATCACGCGGCCGCCCTTCAGGGCGCCGCCGGCGAGCAGCGCGACGGTCGCCGTGCCGTGATCGGTCCCTTCGGTTCCGTTGATGCGCGCGGTGCGGCCGAATTCAGTCACGACCGCCACCACGGTCTCGTGCCACGCGTCGCCCATATTGGTTTCGATCGCCGCCACCGCGCCGTCGAGCGCGCCGAGCAGCGCCGCAAGACGCCCGCTGAGCACGCCCTCGTCCGCATGCGTATCCCATCCGTCGAAGGCAAGCGCACCGATGCGTGGCCCGTCGGACTGGGCGAGGAATTTTCCGGCGGCTCCCGCCGCCTCGGCGAAATAAGCGCGCACCCGTGCGACACCGATCCCGGGGGTCATTTTCTCCGGTCCCGTCGGGATACCGCCGGCGCGGGCGACGGCCGCGAGGCCCATCCGTTCCTCGAGCGCGCGCGCAAGCGTCGGGTCCGTATGGCGGTAGAGATCGAGCAGACGCATGGCCGTGTCGTTCGAGGCGGGCGGCAGGCGCGGCGGCGTCCACGACATGACGGGCGCCGGTCCGCGCGCCACCAGCGGGGTGACGGGACCGACCGCGAAGGCCGAGGCTTTCGAGGCAACGCGTTCGCCGGGCGCGAGCGCGGCGAGCGCACGGTTGAGCCAGCCGCTCTCGGCGCCGCCCGGCTTCGTCAGTCCGCTTTCGAGCACGTCCTGCCCGTCGAAATGCGAGCGCTCGCGATAGGGCGTTGCGGCGGCGTGCACGATCGTCGCCTGCCCGGCCTTGTAGAGCCGATGCAGGTTCGGCATGGCCGGATTGAGCGCGAAAAAGCCGTCGAGCGGCAGACCTGGCGTTGGTCCATCGAGCGTCAGCGCCTTGTCGCCGCGCAGCCGAACCCAATCGGGATCGCCGACCGGCGCCACGGCGGCGAGCCCGTCAAGCGCACCGCGCAGCACGATCACCAGAAAGCGCGGGTCGCGCCCCTCGGCGCGCGCCGCCTTGGGCAGATAAGTCCAGGCGAACAGAACGCCCGATGCGAGCAGAAGCTCGCGGCGCGTCGGAGCATGAAGGGTCGTCGGCATGGCCGTCACCTGCGTTGGAATTCGGGCGCCATCAGCAGCAACGCGAGCGCCTGCGGCCGGCTCTCGGCGCGGGAGATGGTCTCGCGCGTGTCGGTCGAGGCGAGCGGTCCGAGCGCGACGTCGATCACCGCGTCGGGGTCGGCGAGCGCGGCGACACGGCGCGCAAGCTGGTTGGCGACGTCGAGGCGTTGCGCAAGTCCGTCCGTCCAGGCGGCGCTGTCGTCGGAGAATCCCTTGGGCGCCGGCGGGCGCCACAGCGGCTCGCCCAGCATGTTCTGCGCCTGGATCACCGGGCGAATGTCCGGCGGGGTGACCCCGATGGCGCGAAGCGCGCCGACGATCCATTCACCCGGCCGCTTGAGCTTTTGGCGCGGCGCCTCCCAGGCCCCGGGCGAGGTGACGAGCGCCTTCGTGGTCTCCTTCAGGTCGCCTTCGGTGTCGAGAAAACGCTTGGCCACGCGCTCGACCAGGGCGGGCGACGGTTCGTCGGCGACGAAATGGACGGCGAGCTTGTTGGCGATGTGCCGGGCCGTCGCCGGATGCCGTGCGATATCGGCGAGAACCGCGCGGCCCTGCCCGACGCCGGATTGCGCATAGGTCTTGCCGATCACCTGTTGGGCGCCCGGCTCGTGCATGCGCGGATTGAAGGTGAACTCGCCGCCGCGTTCCGGGTCCCGCCGGAACGGCATGATCGTCCAGCCGGTGATGACCTTGGCGAAATTGGTCACGTCCGTCTGCGTGTAGACGGTGCGCACGCCGAGCGTATGCAGCTCCAGGATTTCCCGGGCGAGATTCTCATTGAGGCCCTTGCCGCGGTTGCGTCCGGCAATCGACTCCGGACCGATCGAGCGCACGTTGTCGAGATAGAACAGCATCGCCGGATGGCTCTCGACGGCGGTGAGCATGTCGACGAAACGGCCGAGCACGTGCGGGCGGATCGCCTCGCGTTCGAAGGCGCCGCACAGCGACCGCGTCGGTCCCTTGTCGGCGGAAACGCAGAAGTGGTTCGACCAGAACCAGACGAGCCGTTCGGCGAACCCGATATCGGCGCCGAGCGCAGCGTCGACGCGGGCCTTCGCCTCTTGCAGATAGAGCTGCTGCGGAACTCCCGGCTGCGGGTTGCGTTGCGGCCGGGCCGGTTGCGCCTGCATTGCGCCGGCCGTGAGCGAGCCATTCGCCATCGGCTGCTCGCCGGAGGATGCGTCCGGGGCCTCCTGGCCACCCTTTCCCGCCTGCACGGCCGCCTCGATCTGCGCCGCGCGCCGTGCTGCCTTGCGCTCCTCGCGGAAGTCATAAGCCGCGCGGGCGGCTTCGCCGGTGGTGAGCAGATCGGGATCGGTGATGCGGCCGGCGCCCGGCCGTTCGAGATCGGCCAGCACCGCGCCGCGCGGATCGGACGCAAGCGCGGCAATCGAGCCGGACCGCGGCCCGAATCCGAAGCGGTGGAGCGCGAGTGCGGCTTCGTGCTTGGGATCGACTGTCATGGTCCGTCAGCCAGTCACGTCTAGCCCGTCACGTCGCCCGCAACGATCATCGAACCGCGTCGTGGCGATAGTGCGGTAATTTGTTCGGTCAAACATGACCAACAGATGAAAAAATCGACATCTTCGGGGTCGGTCTGGCCGCGCCGCATGCCGCGAACGTCATGCCGGCGCCGTGCGACATCGCGGCACATGGCGGGCACAACGCCCCGGCACCACGTCGCAACTACCGGTTTTTGGCTGCGCCTCTGGCAATACGAACGGGCGCTGCCGCGTCGGGAAAATGTCCCCGACAGCGCATCCGCATCTTCTCCGCCCGCTCGTAGACGACGCACCGGCTCGCGTCAGGTCCGGCGGATGTGACGCGTGCACTCCTATTCGAACAGGCGACGAAACTGCGAATGGAGAGTGAAATGAAGAAGGTCCTGATCTCATCGCTCATGGCGACTGCTGGGCTGGCCGTTCTGTCGGCGAGCCCGGCGGCCGCTTGGAAAACGCGGGGCGCGACCGCCGTGACGCACAGGTCCGCCGAGGTGAACCGGGTGGCGCCGCGACGCACGGCCGTTCTGCAACGCCGTCCGGCTTACGCTTATGCGGCGCGCGCGGCCTATGAGGGGACGCCGTACTGGGGTTATGGCCCGATGTGGCCGGGCTACGCGCCCTATCGCGCAGCCTACGCACCGCCCTGGTTCGGCTCCTACGGAGCAGCTTACGCACCGCCGTTCGGCTATGCGCCCTACGGGGAGGCCCGCGCAGCCGCGACGCTGGCGCCAAACTCGATCTCGGCAGACGGAACGGCCGCAGTGGTCGGGAACCACACCATCGGCCACGACCCCGATCCGAACGTTCGCGAAAACATGATCCGCAACGCCCTGAGCTGAGGCCCGGTCGGACGGGGCGTGGTCCGCTGATCGGGCCGCGCCCGGTCGGCACTGCGGGGGCGCCGATCGTCCTCGTCTCTTTCGTCGAGATCGGCCGCAACAAGGTGGCGCCGATCGTGGTCGAAGTCAGATAACAAACGAGATAGACGTATGCGGGCCGGATCGGTCGATCCGGCCCGCGGCGTTTGCAACTGGAACTGAGGACGGAATGGAAATTCGCAATCTTGGAAAATCCGGCCTGCGCGTCTCGCTCGTGGGTCTCGGCTGCAACAATTTCGGCGGCCGCATCGACCTCGAAGCGTCGCGCAAGGTCGTGCACAAGGCGCTCGACCTCGGCATCACGTTGTTCGACACCGCCGACGTCTACGGCAACGATGGCGGTTCCGAGAAGATCCTGGGTGAACTGCTCGGCAGCCGGCGCCGCGACATCGTGCTCGCGACCAAGTTCGGCTACGCGCTCGACGAAGCGCGCGGCCTCAAGGGCGCCTCGCGCCGCTACATCATGTCGGCCGTCGAGGCGAGCCTCACGCGCCTGAAGACCGACTGGATCGACCTCTATCAGCTTCACAAGCCCGACCCGCTGACGCCGATCGAGGAGACGCTGCGCACGCTCGACGATCTCGTGCGCCAAGGCAAGGTGCGCTACGTCGGCTGCTCCAACCTGCCGGCGTGGCAGGTGGTCGAGGCGCAATGGGCCGCGCGCAGCCTCGGCCTCAACGCGTTCGTCTCGTGCCAGGACGAATACAGTCTCGTGGTCCGCGACGTCGAACGCGAGCTCGTGCCGGTCATGGAGCGGTACGGGCTCGGCCTCCTGCCCTATTTTCCGCTCGCGAGCGGCCTGCTCACCGGCAAATACCACCGCGGCGAAGCGCCGGCCGCCAACAGCCGGATGGCCAACATGCCGAGCCAGGCAGACCGCTATCTCACGGAGCGGAATTTCTCGCTGGTCGAAAAGCTCGACGCGTTCGCCAAAAGCCGCGGCCACAGCCTGCTCGAACTCGCCTTCTCGTGGCTCGCCGCCCGGCCGCAGATGTCGAGCATCATCGCCGGCGCAACGCGGCCGGAACAGGTCGAGCAGAACGCCGCAGCCGTGGGATGGCATCTCGCACCGGAGGATCTCACGGAAATCGACCGCCTGTGCGAAACGGCCTGAGGGCCGTCGGCCCCTCGCCCTTCCCTCGCCGCCTTCGCCGGACCATATTCGCCTCCATGGCGAAGACTCCCGATCGATCGACCGCCCCCGACCGGCCGAAAGCCAAGAAGCCGAAGGACCCGGCCAAGCCGACGCGGGCGAAGGCGGCGCGGCCCGAGCTTGCGCCGCTCGAGCCCAAGCTCGCCGAGCTGCTCAACCCGGCGATCGGCCAGGGCACGGCCGGCGTCGGGTCGCAGACCGGCCTGCGGCCGCCGCCCGACAATTCGAAGGACCGGCGCGCGGATTTCGCCAACGCACATACGGCGCGCGCCTCGACCAACCCGGGATTCAAGGAACGCCCGCAAGCCGATTACACGGCGAAGGCGCGTGTCTCGCCGGGCCAGCTCGATCCGGACCTGGCGCGTGCGCTCGGGCTCGGCGACGAAGAGGATGAGCGCGAGCCGGACGACTCTCCGGCCGCGCCGCGCGGGTTCTCGGGCGCGACAGCGACCGCGCATGCTCTCGAGCG
>CAYVBN010000112.1:0-2638 GCA_964449645.1 uncultured Hyphomicrobiales bacterium | reverse complement strand
CTACGCTGCGCCCGGGACACGCTGGTTACCGATAAATGCGCTTTGCCTGCCGCTCCGCGATAGCGATGGCGCCTTTCACGTCCTCACGGCCAGTGCAGTAGTTCGCGAACATGTCGAGCACCAGGAAATCGGCAATCGCGGTCGCCGCCTTCTCGCCCACCGACCCGAGCCCACCGGCCGTGAGCGTGCGCTTGGCCACGTCGCGATAGACCGTGCGCTTCGGGTCCTCGGTCCACACCGGGTTGGCGTCGTACGCATTGAGGCAATGTGTGAGATAGCCGACCGAGCCCTCGAGCCATTTGTTGAAGTTGTCCGCCTCCAGCATGAACGCCATCAGCGCCTTACAGGCCTGCGGGTACTTGGTGTAGGTCATCGCCAGCATCGGATACATGAGATGGAACTCGGTCGCCTTGCCGACCGGTCCGACCGGCCAGGAGGCGTGGTTCATGTCCCCGGCGATCTCCTTTTTGGTCGGGTCCTTCTGCGCCGCGGCGTAGATCGAGATGCCGTTGTCGGTCCAGGAGATCTCGCCGGCGAGGAACGCCTTGTTGTTGGAGGCGTCGTTCCACGAGGCGGTGCCGGGGATCATGGCCTCGTAGAGCTGCTTGGCGTATTCGAGCGCCTTCGCGGTCTCGGGCGAGTTGAGGATCACCTTGTCGTCCTTGTCGACGACGTTGCCACCGTGCGCCCACAGGCACCAATAGGCCCAGGCGTTGCCGTCGCCCGACGCGTGGCCGACCGCGAAACCGCCCGGCGTGTTATTCTTCTTGGTCGCCTTGGCATAGTCGAGAAACTCGGCGGTGGTGGCGGGGAACTTGGAGAAGCCCGCCTTCTGCATTGCGGAGATGCGATAGTTGATCAGATTGCCGCTGTAGCAGATCGGAATGGCGATCCACTTGTTGCCGCTCTTGCCGTAGGCGATCGCGCTCGGCACCCAGCCGCCGTATTTCTTGCCGAGATAATCGGCGACGTCGGTGACGTCGAGGCACTTCTGCGGGAAGAGATGCGGCAGCGAGTAGAGGCCCCAGAAGAGATCCGGGCCGGCGCCCGTGTTGGCCGCCACCGACGCCTTCGGCTGCACGTCCTCGTAGGATTCGCGTGCGATCGTCACTTTCACGCCGGTCGCCTTGGTGAAAGCATCGATCAGCGCCACGAAGGCGTCGTCCTCGGACTGGACGAAATACTTCCAGCGTAGCATCGAGAGCTGGGCGCCGTTCTCAGGTTTCCACGGGGCGGCTTGCGCCCAGACACGCGCCCATTCGAGCAGCGCCGGGCCGGTCAGCACGCCGGCGGCCGCGGCAGCGGTGCCGCCTGTGACGAGGGCACGGCGGGTGAACTTGGTCATGATCCTTCCTCCCTCCTTGTCGTGTGCTTGTTCACGCGGCGAGCCGCTTGCCCGTCTCTTTGTCGAACAGGTGGACGAGCCGCGGATCGGGTTTGAGCCGGATCTTGTCGCCCGGCTTGAACTGATGCCGTTCACGGAACACCGCGACGACCGGCTCCCCGCCGAGCAGCGCGACGACCTGGATCTCCGAGCCGGTCGGCTCGATCACCTGGATCGTCGCCTCGGCGCCGTCGCCGGCGAGCGCGAAATGCTCCGGACGCACGCCATAGACAACCGGCCGGCCGTCATCCTCGGCGCGCGCGGCGCCGGCCGGCAGGCGCAACCCGCCCGGACCCTCGACGTGAACCGCCCCGTTGGCGCGGACGATGCCGGGCAGGAAATTCATCGCCGGCGAACCAATGAACCCGGCGACGAAAAGATTTTCCGGCCGGTCGTAGAGATCGAGCGGCGCGCCGATCTGCTCGACCAGACCGTCGTGCATGACGACGATCTTGTCGGCCATGGTCATCGCCTCGATCTGGTCGTGCGTGACATAGACCGTCGTGGTGCGCAGCCGCTGATGCAGCTCCTTGATCTCGGTGCGCATCTGCACGCGCAGCTTGGCATCGAGGTTCGACAGCGGCTCGTCGAACAGGAACACCTGCGGATCGCGCACGATGGCGCGCCCCATGGCCACACGCTGGCGCTGCCCGCCCGAGAGCTGGCGCGGATAACGCTCGAGCAGGGGCCGCAGCCCGAGAATGTCAGCGGCGCGGTTCACGCGCGTCGCGATCTCCGCCTTGGGCGCGCCGCGCAGCCGGAGCGAGAAGCCCATGTTGGCCGCGACCGTCATGTGCGGATAGAGCGCGTAGTTCTGGAACACCATCGCCACGTCGCGCTCTTTCGGCGGCAGATGGTTGACCACCCGCTCGCCGATCCGGATCTCGCCCGAGGAAATGTTCTCGAGCCCGGCGATCATGCGCAGGAGCGTGGATTTTCCGCAGCCGGACGGCCCGACCAGAACGACGAACTGGCCGTCGTCGATGCCGATGTCGACGCCATGGATGACGTACAAGGCGCCGAACGCCTTGCGCACGTCGCGGATCGCGACCGACGCCATCCCGTTCCTCCCGGTTCGCTCGGCGCCATGCCGCAGGCCCTGGGGATTCCCCTCGTTACGGTCGCGGCCCGTCTATTGGGCCACATTCGCGGCGGCAACGCGAGTCTTTCCGGGCGCTCTTCAGGGTGCCGTTGGCGATTGGTCGTTCCCGGGAGGCGCTGCTGCACGAAGTGGTGCAGCGCATTTGGGACCGC
>CAYVBN010000111.1:0-3553 GCA_964449645.1 uncultured Hyphomicrobiales bacterium | reverse complement strand
TCGAGGATTGCCAGCGATTCCCAGACGTGCAGATCGCCGTCGATCAGCACCGGAACTTTTCCGGTCGGCGAGACCTCGAGAATGCGTTCGCGGCTGCCCGGCTCGTAGAGCGGGATGACCGTCTCCTCGAACGCGATGCCGGCCGTCTTCAGCGCGATCCACGGCCGCAGCGACCAGGAGGAATAGTTCTTGTTGCCGAGAACGAGACGCAACGCCATGCCCTTCTCCGTCGAGAACGAGCGCCAGCATCCAAAGCCGGCAGGCGACGGGCAAGCGAATTCTGCCGATCGGAAAGATCAGCGACGTGAATGAGGAGCGGGCGTCGGGGAGGTCCTTTGCAAAAAATTGGCCGGGCGGCTTCCATCGGAGAGTCTGGAAGCCGCCCGGCACAGGCGTGGCGCGAGGGGGCACGCCACGTCATTCGGATGTGTTCAGTTCACCGCTTCCACGCGGCGCTTTTCCCGGCTTTCGAGCTTGCTGGCGATGTCGCCGAGCATGGCGGCGAATTGCCGGGGATCGATGCCATCGGCGGCCATCACGGCACGCACAAGCGGATCGGCGAGAATGTTTGCGAGCCTCAATTCGCGGCAGGTATTCATTTTTTCCTCCAAATTTTCTGGTGCTTGCTCACGCCAGCGCGGGGTAATCGAGATATCCCTTCTCCTCGCCGGCATAGAACGTGGCGGGATCGGGTGTGTTGAACGGTCCGCCCGCCTTGAAGCGTGCCGGAAGATCCGGGTTGGCCAGGAACGGCACCCCGAACGCGACGAGATCGGCTTCTCCGCGCGCGATGACGGCGTTCCCCGACGTCGCGTCGTAACCGCCGTTGACGATGAGCGCGCCGGTGAACTTGCGGCGCAGCACCGGGGTCGCCCGCACGGTGCCGGCCGGAAGCGCCATCGGTCCGGCGATCGGTTCGGCGACGCACAGGTAGACGAGCCCGCGCCGGCTCAGCTCCTCGGCGAAATACGAGAAGGTCGCGATCGGATCGGAATCCGACATCGAGAGCGACGTGAAATGCGGGGACACCTTGTAGCCGACCCGCTTCGCACCCCAGACGCCGACCACGGCATCGACCACCTCGAGCGGAAAGCGCGCACGATTGGCAATGCTGCCGCCATAGGCGTCGGTGCGATGGTTCGCGCCGTCGCGCAGGAACTGGTCGAGCAGATAACCGTTCGCGCCATGCAGCTCGACACCGTCGAACCCGGCCGCCTTGGCGTTCTCGGCCGCCTGGCGGAATTGCGCGACGATGCCGGGGAGCTCGCCGGTCTCGAGGGCGCGCGGGGTGACCATCGGCACCCTGCCCTTGCCGGTGAAGACCTCACCCTCCGGCGCAAGCGCAGAGGGCGCCACCGGCAGCGCGCCGCCGTGGAAATCGGGGTGCGAGACGCGCCCGACGTGCCAGAGCTGGGCGAAAATGCGCCCGCCGGCCCGGTGCACCGCCTCGGTGACGGCCTTCCAGCCCGCAACCTGCGCGGGGGAGTGAATGCCGGGCGTGCGGATATAGCCGACCCCCTGCGGGCTGACCTGGGTGGCCTCGCTGACGATCAAGCCGGCGGTGGCGCGCTGGACGTAATAGGCGGGCGCCATCGGATTGGGAACGTTGCCCTCGACCGCGCGGCTGCGGGTCATGGGCGACATCACGATCCGGTTGGGAAGCTCGAGCTCGCCCAGGCGGTAGGGTGAAAACAGGTCGGCCTGGGGCCCCTTTGCCGCCGAGTCGCGCCGGGACACTGCTGCCGATGATTGAACGGTCATGTCTTTAATCCTGATCTGAAGCCCTTGCGCAGGGAGCGTGACTCCCCACCTGAAGTGTGGTACCGCTCGGTAACATGCTTGGAAGTTACTGACCGGTAACACCTGTGTCAAGGGCCCCGACGCCAATTCCGATGGCCACCACCGTCGACATCGAAAAAAATTCCGAGAAGTCGGGCATTCCCCCGCGCGAGCGCATTCTGACCGCGGCGGCGGAACTGTTTTACCGGCACGGCATCCGGGCGATCGGCGTCGAGGCCATCGCGGACGCCGCCGGCACCAACAAGATGACGCTCTACCGCCACTTCACGTCGAAGGACGAGCTGGTCGCCGAATGCCTGCGCCGGCTCGCCAAGAAGGCGGACAGCATCTGGGACCGGCTCGCGGCGGACCACCCGGGCGACCCGCGCGCCCAGCTTCACGCGTGGCTGACGATGGCGGCGGGCTGCATCGCCGATCCGGACGACCGCGGCTGCGCCCTCGTCAATGCCGCCGTCGAGCTGCCGGAAAAGGACCACCCTGCCCGCCGCGTCGTCGAGGAGCTCAAGAGCGCGCAGCGCGAGCGGCTGGTGGCGCTCTGCCGCACGGCGGCGCTGTCCCAGCCGGAGCTGCTCGCCGATCAGTTGTTCCTGCTGTTCGAGGGCGCGCGCGTCTGCACCCAGAGCATCGGCCCGGAAGGCCCCGGCTGCCGCTTCGTCCGCATGGGCGAGGCGCTGATCGCCTCCCATTCGGCCTGACAGCATTTTCCGGCGAAGTGGACGCCGGTTCGCCATAGAAAATGCGGTCAAGCAAGAAACGCGTTGCCGCCGTTCCGCAGACCGAAAGGCCGCCTGAGCGAAACGGCGTGGTCCTTGCGAACCACGCCGTTTGTGACCCTCGGGCCAAGCGCTGACAGTCGCGGCCCTGGGCGGATGTGCCGATGTCCTGTTCGGGCGTGTTCGCCGCCGTCACATTCTGCACGCTCCCAGTGTGCCGGCCGCGGTATTAAGTTCCCATAAAGTCTTATGGTTTCAAAATTATTATCGCCCTCGGCGGGAACCCTCTAACCTCGCCTGCGGCTCAATCCGACCCGGCTCACGAACCTTCGCATGCCGCTATTGTCCACGCCCGATCTCATCGCCCTCGCCTTCTTCGTCGTCGCCTGGACCGGCTACGCGGTGACGGTCGAATGGACGCCGCACGGCCGCGACGGCCTCAGCGCCGCCATGGACCGCTACCGCGAAGTCTGGATGCAGCAGATGCTCGCGCGCGACATGCGCATGGTTGACATGCAGGTCATGGCGTCGCTGCAGAACGGCACCGCGTTCTTCGCCTCGACGTCTCTCATTGCTGTCGGTGGCGCGCTGACGCTGCTACGTTCGACCGACGAAATCCTCTCCGTGGTCGCCGAGATGCCCTTCGGGCTGCAGACCTCGCGCGCCCTGTGGGAAGCGAAGACGATCGGGCTGATCGTCATTTTCGTCTACGCGTTCTTCAAGTTCGCCTGGTCCTACCGGCTGTTCAACTACGTGGCGATTCTCCTTGGCGGAACGCCGCCGGCGGCCGAACGCGACAATCCCGACGCCGAAGCGCACGTCATGCGCACCACCAAGCTGTTCCGCTCCGCCGGCCGTCATTTCAACCGCGGCCAGCGCGCGCTGTTCTTCGCGCTCGGTTATCTCGGCTGGTTCGTCGGCCCGTGGGTGCTGCTCGTGACCACCGCCGCCGTGGTCGTGGTGATGTGGCGGCGGCAGTTTGCCTCCGACGCGGCGCTGGCGATGTCGCGCTGACGCCGCCATCGCCCCTTGCCGCCGCC
>CAYVBN010000110.1:0-3136 GCA_964449645.1 uncultured Hyphomicrobiales bacterium | reverse complement strand
GGCGACCGCCGTTTCCTGTCGACGTTCCTCGACATGCGCAAAGTCGCGGCCCCTCAGGTTCCGACGCACGCGCAGGCCGTCGCGGCAGCCGCCTATGCGGACGAGGAGCACGTCGAGGAGAACCGCAGCCGGTACGGCCGCAAGTTCGACCTTGCCGACCAGATCCTCGGCGGACGCTACGGCTATCGCCGGCCGGCCGGCGGCTTCTTTCTCTGGCTCGACGTGAAGGCCCAGGGCGGCAGCGAACGCGCGGCGCTGCGGCTGTGGCGCGAAGCCGGGCTGCGCGTCCTGCCCGGCCGTTATCTCGCGCGCGAGCAACAGGACGGCAGCAACCCGGGGGCCGATTTCATTCGAGTCGCCATGGTGCACGACGAAGCGACGACGGCCGATGCGCTGCATCGGATCGTCGACGTGCTCGGCTGAGGCGGAGAGAGATCGTGGCCACGATGCACCGCAGTTTCGAGGCCGATGCGCTGCTGCCGGAGGATCTGAGCGCAGCCATTCGCCGGCGCGTGCGCGAGATCACCGGCATCGGCCTCATCGCGCTCACGGGCGCCGCCGGCGCCGCGCTCGCCACCTGGTCGGTGAAGGACCCGAGCCTGAGCCACGCCACCAGCGCGCCGATCCGCAACGTGCTCGGCGTTCCGGGCGCCATCGCGGCCGACCTGCTGATGCAGTTGCTCGGCCTCGGCGCGGTGGCGCTGCTGCTGCCGCTCGCCATCTGGGGCTGGCGGCTCCTGACGCATCGCCGCTTCGACCGCGAGCGGCTGCGCATTTTTCTCTGGGTCGTCGGCACCCTGTGCGCCGCCGCGTTCGCCTCGTGCCTCACCCGCACCGCAGCCTGGCCGCTGCCGACCGGTCTCGGCGGCGTCATCGGCGACGCGCTGCTGCGGCTGCCGGCGGCGCTGGTGGGCGGCACGCTCACCGGCGTGCTGCGTTTCATCGTCACCGTCGCGCTCGGAACGGCCGCCATCGGCGCACTGGTTGCGGCCTCCGGCTACGGACTGCGCGGAAGCGCAGAGGACGAGGAAGATGATGCGGAAGAGGACGAGGACGCCGACGAGTCGCGGGAAAGCTGGGGCGCCGTCCTGATCGGATGGACCGTGCACGCGCTGCTCAGCCTGAAGGCGCGTGCGATCCGCCTGCTGATCTTCCTCTGGACGCATCGCGGCGCCCTCGCCCGCTCGTCCGAGGCGCCCTCGCTGCGCCGGACCGAGCCGCGTTTCGATTCGCCCGACCGCGCCGCCGCGGACGAGGAGGAGACGGAAGACGACGAGGAAGAGGACGGCGACGAAGAGGACGAAGACGAGGAGGAGGACGAGGAGCCGGTGCACAAGCCGATCCGCGCCGCCGCCAAGCCGCAGGCGCGCAAGTCGGCCAACGGCTACGTGCTGCCGCCGCTCAATCTGCTCGCCGCCGCCAAGCCGGGCGACCGTTCGACGCCGAGCGCCGAGACCATCCAGGAGAATGCCAGCGCGCTCGAGAACGTGCTCGAGGACTTCGGCGTGCGCGGCGAGATCATCAACGCGCGCCCCGGTCCGGTGGTGACACTCTACGAACTCGAGCCGGCGCCCGGGATCAAGTCGTCGCGCGTCATCGGACTCGCCGACGACATCGCCCGTTCGATGAGCGCCGTCTCGGCACGCGTCGCGGTCGTGTCGGGCCGCAACGTCATCGGCATCGAGCTGCCGAACCCGACGCGCGAGAAGGTCTATCTGCGCGAGCTGCTCGCGTCGGAGGATTACAACGGCTCGACCGCCAAGCTGCCGCTCTGCCTCGGCAAGACGATCGGCGGCGAAGCCGTCATCGTCGACCTCGCCCGCATGCCGCATCTGCTGATCGCCGGCACCACCGGCTCCGGCAAGTCGGTCGCCATCAACACCATGATCCTGAGCCTCGTCTATCGGCTCACCCCGGACCAGTGCCGGATCATCATGGTGGATCCGAAGATGCTGGAACTGTCGGTCTACGACGGCATCCCGCATCTGCTCACGCCGGTCGTCACCGATCCGAAGAAAGCCGTCGTCGCGCTCAAGTGGGCCGTGCGCGAGATGGACGAGCGCTACAAGAAGATGTCGAAGCTCGGCGTGCGCAACATCGACGGCTACAACGCACGCGTCGCCGAGGCGAAGCAGCGCGGCGAGACGCTGACGCGCACGATCCACACCGGCTACGACAAGGAGACCGGCGAGGCCGTCTACGAAAAGGAGGAGCTCGAGCTCGAGCCGCTTCCCTATATCGTGGTCATCGTCGACGAGATGGCCGACCTGATGATGGTCGCCGGCAAGGACATCGAGGGCGCCATCCAACGGCTCGCCCAGATGGCGCGCGCGGCCGGCCTGCACGTGATCCTGGCGACGCAGCGCCCGTCGGTCGACGTCATCACCGGCACCATCAAGGCGAACTTCCCGACGCGAATCTCCTTCCAGGTCACCTCCAAGATCGACAGCCGCACCATCCTGGGTGAGCAGGGCGCCGAGCAGCTCCTCGGCCAGGGCGACATGCTCTACATGGCGGGTGGCGGACGAATCAGCCGCGTGCACGGCCCGTTCTGCTCGGACGAGGAGGTCGAGAAGGTGGTGCGCCACCTCAAGGCGCAGGGGGTGCCGCAATACCTCGAAGCCGTCACCGCCGACGAGGGCGAGGACGAGGACGGCAGCGCGGTCTTCGATTCGACCGGCATGGGAAGCGCCGAGGGCGGCGATCTCTACCAGCAAGCGGTGCAGATCGTCGTTCGCGATCGCAAGGCCTCGACCAGCTACATTCAGCGCCGGCTGCAGATCGGCTACAATCGCGCCGCCTCGATCATGGAGCGCATGGAAGAGGAAGGAATCGTCGGCCGCGCCAATCACGCCGGCAAGCGCGAGATCCTGGTCGGCGAAAGCGAGGAGCGCTATTGATCCTCGACCGAACCTTGATGCCCAGCCAAACTTGGGCGAAAAGCCGGACGGAGCCGCGAATTCGCCATATGACGCGGCTAGCACCGCGATCATCGGGCGACAACCGAAGGAGATTCCCATGCGGGCAGCGAGCCTGACCGTTATCGTCGGCGCATTGGCCTGGAGCTTCGCGGCTTCCGCGCCCGCGGCGACGGCGCAGAGCGTGCCCCTGCCCCATCCGGCCCCGCAGCCGAAGG
>CAYVBN010000109.1:0-7343 GCA_964449645.1 uncultured Hyphomicrobiales bacterium | reverse complement strand
ACGCCGTGAACTGCGCCTTCCCCTGCTCCGCCAGCACCTTCGTGATCGCCGCCGTCAACGACGTCTTCCCGTGGTCAACGTGCCCAATCGTCCCGATGTTGCAGTGCGGCTTCGTACGCTCAAATTTTTCCTTGCCCATGGCGGTCGTCTCTCGTGTCTCTCCGTGATCCTCTCTCGAGGTTGGGGTGGTCGGCGATCGCCCGGGCATCTGCCGGGCAAGGCCGGGTGGCTTGTCCGATCGGTGTCTCTGCTGTGAGCGTGGTGCTGGTCTCGCAGGCTGGTCGCCAAGGCTTCGGAGGCAGTGGAGCGGGTGAAGGGAATCGAACCCTCGTCATCAGCTTGGAAGGCTGTTGCTCTACCATTGAGCTACACCCGCCGTCGTTCCAGGCCATGGTCCCTGCGGTCTGGAACATGGTGGGGGAGGTAGGACTCGAACCTACGAAGCCATAAGGCGGCTGATTTACAGTCAGCTCCCTTTGCCGCTCGGGACACTCCCCCGCAAGCCGTTGAACCTCCGATCATCGTCTGGCGATGCGAAAATCGGCGGAATGCGCCGCCCCGCCGGACGGCAGGGAATCCCGCGGGCCGTGTTTATCGTGATGGCCCTGGGCGAAGTCAATCGGAAAAACCAAATGGTTATCCGCCCGGCCGGGCACAAGCCGCCGCCCGTTCGGGAAGTGCGGGGCGAAATTGCCAAGCCGGACCGGGCGTGACACAAGGCGGCATGCGCGAGCGAGACGTCGACCGGGCCGGGCGCCGCTCCGGCCGATGGAGCCGAGCCGGCGGGCGCGGCGAGAAGCCACGCTTTCGGGCGCGGCCCGGCCATGGCGATCCGGACGGCCCGGTGACGCTCTACGGCTGGCACACCGTCAAGGCGGCCATCGAAAACCCGGCGCGCCGCATCTCCGCGCTCTACGCGACCGAGAATGCCGCCCGCCGCCTCGCCGAGGACGGCCTGCGGCTTCCGATTACGCCGCACATCGTGCGTCCTGAGGAGATCGCGGCCCGGCTCGGACCCGAGGCGGTGCATCAGGGTCTGCTCGCCGAGGCGGCCCCCCTGCCCTCGCCCGACATCGACGAGGTCGAGCCCGAGGGCATTCTGCTGGTGCTCGATCAGATCACCGATCCGCACAATGTCGGGGCCATCCTGCGCTCGGCCGCGGCCTTTGCCGTGAGCGCGGTGGTGACCACGGCCCGCCACAGCCCGGAGGCGACCGGGGTGCTCGCCAAGGCCGCGTCCGGGGCGCTCGAATATGTTCCGATCGTCACCGTGCCGAACCTGGCGCGCGCGCTCACCGCGCTGAAGGAGAAGAACGTGCTCGTCGTCGGCCTCGACAGCACCGGGGAGAGCGATCTCGCGGCAACGCCGCTGCGCTCCCCGCTCGCGCTCGTGCTCGGCGCCGAGGGAAAGGGCCTGCGCCACCTGACGCGAACGCTGTGCGATCAGCTTGCCCGTCTCGAGCTTCCCGGACGGATCAAGAGCCTCAACGTCTCGAACGCGACGGCGCTCGCGCTCTACGTCGCGAGCAACCGGATTGCACGCGTCCCCTGAAGGCCGATCAGCGCTCCGGCACCTCGATCACACGCGCGCTCGGCGCCGGCCGATAGGCATAGGCCGCCGCATAGGGCCGGTAGAGATCCGACCTGCGCCACCGCTTGGCGGGGTAATACCGGTCGTTGTAGCGCCAGCGGTGCCAGCCGTCGTACACGCGGACATACGGATAAGGCACCGCATAGGCGTAGCCGCCTTCCGAATAGGTCGGCACCGCGAAGCTGTAGATCAGCGGACCGGAATAGACCGGCCCTTGATTGACGATGTAGATCGGCTTGCGCGCATCGGAGGGATCGAGGACATAGCCGACCGGCGGCAGGTCGACGATCGCGGGCGCCGGTCCATAGATGACCTTGGGACCGTCCGGAGCCGCGCAGCCGCCCGGGCAATCGGCGGCGAATGCCGGGCCGGCGAGCAGGCTCGCACCGAGGCAGCCGATCAGATGCAGACGATGCAATTTCATGACGCTCTCCAATCAAACGCTTCGATTTTTTGTTGTCGAAACGACAGCCTGACATGAACCAACGCGTCTCGCCAGACGAAAACGGGCTTTCGGCCCGGGCGCTTACCGGCCCCTAGGGAGATCGTCGGTGCGCGGCGCCATGATCACCGCAGGCGGGTCGTAGGGCGGATAGCTCGTCGCCGATCCGGGATCCGACTGCACGCCCCAATTGCGGTAATAGGGCTCGGCCGGCGGCGGCAGCCGACGGTTGGCCGGCGGCACGCCCTCGCGGCGGCCATAGCGTGGCCGGTGCCCGGTTTTGGGGAAATATCTCGGCGCCGGCGGTCCGTAGATGATCGGCGGGACGTAGGGCGGGATCACGGTGAGCACGCCGTGACCCGGGCGCGACAAGCCCCAGTCGCCTTCGATGACGGCGCCCGTCACGTCGAACCCGTTGATGACCACGGGCACGCCCGGGCGGCCCGGCACGACGATGGCCGGCGCGTGCTCCGCGAAGGCAATTGCGGGCCAGATCAGACACGCAAGAAGCGCGGCGCGGGAGACACGTTCGACGCTGCGCATGTGAACTCCTGTCGCAAGGCGGTGACGCCTTTCAACGACATCCTAGTCCCCTTCGACGCGCTCCGGAGGCCGCCGCGCGGCCAATTTCCCATAGTAATACTAACGCCCGAGGCCCGCCGGCCCCCCGCTTCGCATCCTTATTTGGTGAACACCGTCGCGCCGCGGACGCGGAAGAATTGGCCCGCGCGCACCTCGTCTCCAGACGAGGCTCGATATGCGGGCTCATCTGCTGCACGCGGCCTTGAATGCGGTGCAGCAGACGCGTTGCCCCTACGACTTTCGATTTAAGACCAGTTGAGAAAAGACACGCGTCGATTCCGGGGACTACCGTCTGCTCAGGGCGGCATGGATGTTTTGATCTCGTCGACAGTGCGTCGGCCGCCGCCTGACCAAGCGCAAGCCAGGGACGAACGCTCATGACGACGATAACAACAACACCTGGACGGTCCATGGCCATGACGGGCGAGCAACGGCTCGTCGTCTTCGCCTCCTCTCTCGTCACAGTCTTAGAGTGGTACTACTTCTACATCTACGGAACGCTGGGCGTGATCCTGGCGGGCAAATTCTTTTCCGGCGTCAATCCGACCGCCGCTTTCATCTTCACCCTGCTCGCCTTCGCGGCCGGCTTCGCGGTGCGGCCGTTCGGTGCGCTGTTCTTCGGACGGCTCGGCGACATCGTCGGGCGCAAATACACGTTCCTCATCACCATGACGTTGATGGGCCTCGGCACGTTTCTGATCGGCACGCTGCCGACCTATGCGGCCTGGGGCATCGCCGCGCCGACCGTTCTCGTTCTCCTGCGCCTCGTCCAGGGCCTCGCGCTCGGCGGCGAGTATGGCGGAGCCGCGACCTACGTCGCCGAGCACGCGCCGCGGAATCAGCGCGGCTATTACACGTCGTGGATTCAGACGACGGCGACGCTCGGCCTTTTCATGGCGCTGCTCGTCGTTTTGGGAATCCGCACCTGGATGGGAGAGACCGAGTTCGTCGCCTGGGGCTGGCGCATTCCGTTCCTGCTCTCGGCGGTGCTGCTCGCGGTCTCGATCTGGATCCGGTTGCAGCTCAACGAGTCGCCCGTGTTCCAGCAGATGAAGGAGGAAGGCAAATCCTCGAAGGCCCCGCTCAAGGAGGCTTTCGGCAATTGGGCCAATGCCAGGATCGCCCTCCTGGCGCTGTTCGGCGCGACCGCCGGCGAGGCCGTCGTCTGGTACGGCGGACAGTTCTATGCGCTGTTCTTCCTCACGCAGACGATCAAAGTGCCGCCGGTCACCGCGAACATCATGATCGCTATCGCGCTGGCGCTGGCGACGCCGTTCTTCGTCATCTTCGGCGCGCTCTCCGACCGCATTGGCCGCAAGCCGGTGATGCTCGCCGGGTTCGCGCTCGCGGTCCTCACCTACTTCCCGCTCTTTGCCGGGCTGACGCATTTCGCCAATCCGGCGCTCGAGCGGGCGCTCGCCACCGCACCCGTGACGGTCATCGCCGATCCGAGCGAGTGTTCGTTCCAGTTCAATCCGGTCGGCATCGCCAAGTTCACGACCTCGTGCGACATCGCCAAGTCGGCGCTCGTCTCCCGCTCGGTGAACTACTCGAATGAAGCCGCACCTGCGGGCACGCCCGCGCAGGTGCGGGTCGGCGACCAGACGATCTCGACCCAGACACCCGATTTCGCCAAGGTGCTGGGCGAGGCGATCGCCAAGCACGGGTATCCGACCGCCGCCAATCCCGACGAAATCAATTACGTGATGACGGTCGTCCTGCTGACCATCCTGGTGATCTACGTCACCATGGTGTACGGCCCGATCGCCGCCTGGCTGGTCGAAATGTTCCCGACCCGCATCCGCTACAGCGGCATGTCGTTACCGTATCACATCGGCAACGGCTGGTTCGGCGGCTTCCTGCCCGCCACCGTGTTCGCCATCGTGGCGGCGACCGGCGACATCTACTCCGGTCTCTGGTACCCGATCGCGATCGCCGCGATGAGCTTCGTGGTGGCCTTGATCTTCCTGCCCGAGACCAAGGACGTCGACATCCGCAAGATCTGACTTCACAATTCCCCGGGGGCGGCTGCGGCCGCCCTCCCCCCGTGCGCGATCGGCGTCGTGCAGGCGGTTTCCCGGAACCCCGCGCCGGGGTCACCTGGTTGGCCGCCATCCCGTGCAGAACCGGGGTCATCGTGTTTGCGGATTGCACTACCCCCGCGCCGGCGGGGAATTTTTTTGATTTTAGAGACCTTTTACAATCGGACATCCGGAGTTTATGTAGCCGAACGACCTGCTCGAAGCCCCGGAACAGCATGCGAAAGCCGACAGCCAGGTTCGTCCGATGGCTCCAGGAGGCCGCGAAGCCCGGGGGCCTGGCAGGCATTTTCCTCGCTCTGTCGCTCGTTGCCGGCATGACTCTGGCGCTCTTCGGGCTGCGGCTTCTGTTGCCCCTCCCCCCGATCGCCATGACGTTCCTGGTCCCGGTCATGGTGGCGGCGATCCAGTGGGGGATCCTCTCCTCCGTCATTGCCGCGATCGCCGGCGTCATGTCGTCGGCCTACTTCTTCTACCAGCCGATCTATTCGCTCGACTTCACCGCCAAGGACCCGGCCCGCGTCCTCAGCCTGATCCTGTTTATCGTAGTTGCGGTGGTCACCGGTCACTTGGCTGCCCGCTCACGGCGGGAGGAAGAGATCGCGCGCAAGCGCGAAAACGATATCCGCGATCTCTATGCGTTCTCCCGGCGGCTGGCGGCCGTCGAGGACGCGGCCGGCATCTTCGATGCCATCCAGAAGCACCTCTCCTCCCTGGTCAGCCGGCAGGTGGTGCTGTTCGGCCCGCCCCAGTCGCCGCGCGGCACCGCCGAGCGGTTCGGGGGCGCGACTGTTCCGGACACGATTCTCACCGCGATTTCCGAGCTCAGCACCGGCCGACGCTTGGCCGGCACCGAGCTCGACGACCGCGGCAATCTGTGGCTGGTTCGCGCCGTGTCCCCCAAGACGCTCGATTTCGGCGTCATCGCCATCGACCTCGGCCCCCCCTCGCGCAAGACCGAGGACATCCGCGAGCGCATCGACGCGATCCTGGCGGACGCCGCGACCACGCTGGAAAACCTCGATGTCGGGCGCACCATCAGCGAAGCGCGCATGCGCACCGAGACGGCGCGGTTTCGCGAGGCGCTGATCGGGTCCGTGTCGCACGAACTGAGGACGCCGCTCGCGTCGATCCTAGGCGCGAACGCCGTTCTGCGCCAGGCGCCCGCCGTCGCCGCCGAACCCAAGCTTCTCTCGCTCGCGAACGTCGTGCGCGAAGAGGCGGAGCGGTTGAACAGCGACATCCAGAATCTCCTGGACGCGACGCGCATCAGCAGCCAGGGCCTGCAGGCCAAGTACGAATGGACGGATCCGGCCGACATCGTCAATGCGGCTGTCGAGCGCCGCCGTACGCGCCTTGCCGACCGTGAGGTGGATGTGCGTCTCGAAGAGGATCTCCCCCTCGTTTACGTTGATTCCGTGCTGGTCGAACAGGCGTTTGGCCAGCTCCTGGACAACGCGATAAAATACTCGGAATCGGGCTCGCCGATTCGCCTCACCGGACGTTGCAAGAACGGCCAGGTGGTGCTGGCGGTGAGCGACCGAGGAGCCGGTCTGTCGGCCGAAGAAGCGGCGCGCATGAGCGAGCGCTTCTATCGTGGCAGCCGCCACGTCGAAGCGACCGTCGGATCGGGCCTTGGTCTGTGGATCGCCAACGCGTTCCTGGCCGCCAATGGCGGCGCTCTCCAGGCGACGAGCGACGGCGAGAACCGAGGGGCGACGATCTCCATCCACTTGCCGGTCCCCGAAATGGAGCGACAACGCGAGGGTCTCGCCCATGAATAGTGCAAGCCCCACCGTCCTCGTCGTCGACGACGAGCCGCAGATCCGGCGCTTTCTGCGCACCGGCCTCGAGCTGGAAGGATATTCCGTGTCGGAAGCGGAGAACGGGGTCGAGGCGATCCGGTCCGCCACCATGAAGCCGGTGGACCTCGTCATCCTCGACCTTGCGCTCCCCGATCTCGACGGCTCGGAAGTCCTGCAGCGGCTGCGCGAATGGTCCCGCGTGCCGGTGATCGTGCTGTCGGTGCGCTCCAGCGAATCCGAGAAGGTGCGCCTGCTCGAGCTCGGCGCCGACGACTACATGGTCAAGCCGTTCGGCATGCCGGAGCTCCTGGCGCGCGCCAAGGTCGCGATCCGGCGGCAGGCCCGTGGCAGTTCGGGCGAGAGCGTGATCGAGATCGACCGGCTCAAGATCGACCTCGGGGCACGGGCGGTCTATCTCGACCAGGAGCGGCTCACGCTTACGCCGAAGGAATACCGGATGCTGCAGATTCTCGCGCAGCACGCCGGCAAGGTCGTGACCCACCAGCAATTGCTGCGCGACATCTGGGGCGAACAGCACGTCGACGACACGCAATACCTGCGCATCTTCATCCGCAAGCTGCGGCAGAAGATCGAGCAGGACCCCAACCGCCCGCGCATTCTCCTCACCGAGCTCGGCGTCGGCTATCGCCTGGCGCTCCCGAGCGAGATGATCGAGAAGACAACCCACTGACGCCGGGCAGCGCACCGTAGCGCGTGGGGCCGTCCGGTCGCCCTGCTTGTCCGGCTCACCGTTCACTGCTAGCTGTCACGCAACGCCGGCTTAGCTCAGCTGGTAGAGCACCTGATTTGTAATCTGGGGGTCGGGGGTTCGAATCCCTTAGCCGGCACCCGCACTTAGCTCCAACAGTGCATCTGAAAATTCC
>CAYVBN010000108.1:0-5154 GCA_964449645.1 uncultured Hyphomicrobiales bacterium | reverse complement strand
CGATCGGACGACAAAATCGGAATCTGACCTGCGTGCCACTCGGGCAGAGCATACCGCTGGATCACGATCTCCTCGAAATCTCCTTCGCTCAACGTCGCTTCCAAGACCGCGTTGATCAAGTCGTCGTCATCTTCGAGTTCGTCGAGGATCGTGGCGAAGAGAGAAATCTGCATCTCCGGGTCCATGGCCGGCGGACCATTGAGACACACAAGTCCCGCGTGAAGCTCAACCTTCTTGAATTCGCCCTTCGATCCAGGGGCATCGGCTGGACCACGGAAATCGTAGGAATTCTTGGTGACCAGCGTCCAGTCCCCAGCAAGGACGATACGCATCAATTCCCAATCTTTGATGCCGCCCTTGCCGAGCCAAACGACGTGCGAGCTTTCGTCATGTCCTCGACTGCGCACCATCAACGTCAATTCGGGGCCGAGACACTCGTCGACCAGGAATTTCATGTCCTGCGGCGCCGCACCACTTTGCGCGTAGCCGCTGGAATATCTGGCTTGATTTGTCGCGGCCGCTCACGAGGAGGCGTCGCCTTGGCATAAAGAACGGCAAGTTCGATCAACTTCTCATCGAGGCTCGGATAAGCCTTCTTGATCCGCTCCGTCGTGAGGCCGGCCTCGGCCGAAGCGGCGACATCATAGACCGGCACGCGCGTTCCCCTGATGACAGGCGTACCGCCGAGGATATCGCGATCCTCCGCCACGATCTTCTTTGCTTCTGTGAGTTTGTGGTGGCGTTCAAGGGTATCAGCGACAAACTTATCGAAGTCGATAGTCAGGAAATGATGACGAACGGTCCATCTCGGCTTCGATCGACGCCAATTCCTGATCGACCAATTTGCGTGTTTAGCCGCAGATTCAGCCCAAAGGCTGCGGATCGCATTGCTGCGCTCGCGGGCTGTCAACGATTCCGCCGTGCTCACGTAGAAGTTCAGCAAGGCGCAAGCCGCCGCATGGACGCGACGGCTGCCCTCCGTGCTGTAAAGCTGCTCGGGCAGAATTTGCTCGTCGATGAGACGGTTGACGTCCCGCACGGAGACATCAGCAACCACCGCCGCCTCCGTGGTCGTCAAGAGTTCGAGATTGCCAGACATCGGACCACCAAAAACTTTCCGACAGATCGGAATATATATATCACTTCAACCGACAAGTTTCCGTCGTACCGATCCTGCATAACATTTTGATTTCATGTCTTTCTTATAGACCTCAGCAATGACGCCCCAAGCGAGGACCCGGATCGCCTTCGAGGACTCGGGCGGCCAGTGGCGCAATGCCCTCGACGATTCCCGCTGTGTCGGCCGGGAACGATGACTGTTTCGCGCATTCCTCAGTGGGGCCAGAGGATCTGATCTTCCGGCAACGGCATGGTGCCTGCGCCCGGCGAGGTGTACGCTCCTCGGCACTGAACGGCTCGGTGCCCGACTGACCTCGACCCGTCGCGCGCGCGACATTCACCGGGGAGCCCGTCATGACCTGGGGAATCCCGACCGCCACATACCTGCAAATTCACGTCGTGCTGAGCCTGATCGGCATGGTGTCCGGTCTCGTCGTGCTGTACGGGCTCATCAGCGGAAAGCCCTCCGGCGCCTGGACCGCGGTGTTCCTGATCACGACCGTGCTGACGAGCATCACGGGCTTTCCGTTGCCGCCGTTCGGCTTCGATCCGCCGCGCGCGGTCGGAGTGATCTCGCTGATCTTGCTGACGGTCGCGGTCGTCGCCGCTTACGGCTTTCACCTCGGCGGGCCGTGGCGCCCGGCCTACATCGTGACCGCCGTTGCGGCCCTCTATCTGAACATCTTCGTCGGGGTCGTCCAGGCGTTTCGGCGGTTGTGGTTCCTGCAGCCGCTCGCGCCGACGCAGTCCGAACCGCCGTTCCTGATCACGCAGCTCGTCGTGCTCGGCGCCTTCATCGCGCTCGGCATACTGGCGCTGATCCGGTTCCACCCGCAGGCCGCGCCGCGCAAGTGAACCGAACCGCGTCGCGGGTGGCGCCTTGCGCGGAACATGCTCATCACCCGCCGGACATCGCATCGTGACGGCGGCGAAAACGTCCCTGACCGCCTTGTGCATGCGCCCCGCATGGCCATCTTCCCGATAAAGCCCCCACGGCAGGAGCGGCCATGACCATGCGCATCGACCTCACCAGCCAGGATTTCTTCCGCAATCCGGCCGCCGAGTTCGCGCGGCTGCGGACGATGGGGCCGGTCATCGAGGCGAACATCCCGATCATCGGCAAGGTCTGGGTCACCACCACGCACAAGGCGGCCGATCAGGTCCTCAAAGACAGCGAGACGTTCAAGCTGCGCACGGAGCGGGGCGGCGTCACGGGGCTCCGCTGGTGGATGCCGGGCATGCTGCGCACGCTCGCCAACAACATGCTCACGATGGACGAGCCGGATCACACACGGCTGCGCAGCATCGTGGACGAGGCCTTCCGCCGGCGCGCGGTGCTCGAAATGGAGCCGCATATCCTCGCCATCGCGCGCGGTCTCGCCGACGAGTTGTTCGCGGCCGGAAGTCCGGCCGACCTTGTCGATCGCTATGCGCGCAGGCTGCCGCTCGCGGTGATCTGCGAACTGCTCGGCCTGCCGGCCGAAGACCGGCCGATGTTCATCGCCTGGGCGAGCGGCTTCACGCGCATGACCGGGATGCTCGGCTTCCTGCGCACCGTCCCGGGCATATCGGCGATGTAGCGTTAACTGTAACGGCTCCTCGATCTAGTACGCGAGCGCGGAGGACTAGGTCTGATCGCGGAGCTCGTGCGCGTCGAGAACGACGGCGGAAAGATCAGCCGGGAGGAAATGGTGGCGATGGTCTTTCTCCTGCTGATCGCCGGCCACGAGACCACGACGCATCTGATCAGCGGGTCCGTCTACGAGCTGCTGCGACGGCCCGACCTGCGCGACTGGCTGGAAGAGGATTGGGCCCGCGTCAATCTGGCGATCGAGGAATTCCTGCGGTTCGTCTCGCCGGTGCAGATGACGAAGCCACGCGTCGTGCGCAAGGACGTAGCGATCGACGGCGTGCGGCTGCGCAAGGGCGAGAGGATCATGGTGATGCTCGCCGCCGCCAACATGGACCCGCAAGCGAACGATGCGCCCGAACAGCTCGATCTCGCCAGGAGACCGAACCGCCATATCGCTTTCGGGACCGGCATCCATTTCTGCCTCGGCCATCAGCTCGCGCGCATTGAGGGCAAGTGCGCGCTCGCGGCGCTGTTCGGGCGCTGGCCGAAGCTTGCGCTGGCGGTCGATGAATCGCAGATCCGCTGGCGCGAACGGCCCGGCCTGCGGGCGATCGAGCGGTTGCCCGTGGTGGCCTCGCCAGAATAGACCGCCGCTCCTGTCCTATCTCTTTGAAGGGAGCATGATCTTGTCCGAAAACCGGTGTCCACTTTTCGGGATCATGCCCTTTGAACAGAGCATGATCTTCTCCGAAAACCGGTATCCACTTTTCGGGATCATGCTCAAATCCCCTGCACGAACTCGATCATGCGGCGGCGCTGCTCGGGGTCGGGCAAGGGCCCGCGCATGGCGCCGAGATTATCGGCCATGTGCGCCGGATCGGCGGTGCCGGGGATGACCGCGGTGATGCGCGAATCGGCGAGCAGGAACTTGAGGAAGAACTGCGCCCAGCTTCCCGCGAAACCGCGCGCCCATTCGGGAATCTCCTTCCCGCGCACCGCGCGGAAAAGCCGGCCGCGCCCGAGCGGCAGCGCGGTCAGCACCGCCGCCTTCACCTCGGCGGCGAGCGGCAGGATGCGCTTCTCGACCTCGCGGTTGTCGAGCGAATAGTCGACCTGCACGAAATCCGGCTTCTCGCGCCGAAGCACCGCCTCGACCGCGCCGTAGTCGCTGTGGAAGGTCGAGGTGATGCCGATATAGCGGCACACGCCCTCGTCTTTCCATTTCTTGAACTGGGCGAGCGACTGGCGCCGGCCGCTCACGTTGTGGAGCTGCAGCAGATCGACCTTGCGGGTTTTCAGCCGCGTGAGCGACCGTTCGAGCTCGGCGGCGTCGGGCGCTTCGAGCTTGGTCGCGACGAAGAGCTTGTCGCGCAGCCCGGCGCGCGTGATGACCTCGCCGAGCACGCGCTCGGCGTCGCCGTAGGTCGAGGCGGTATCGACGAGACGCCCGCCGTTGGTGACGAGCGCATCGAGCACCGCGGCCGCCTTCTTGCGCGTCGCCTCGTCGTCGCTGTTGAAGACGTAGGCCGTGCCGAGGCCGACCGCCGGCAGGCGCTCCCCGCTCGACGGAATGGCACGGGTGAGAACCTGGACGTCAGTCTGCGCCCAGGCGGATGGCGCAACGAGGCTCGCGCCTGCGAGCGCCGCGAACGCGCGCCGGGTGATCAACGTCATGTCCGCCTCCTCAACTTTCCTGCGCGGCGACCGCGCCCTCGTCCCGCTACCCGGCGCGGCGCTCCTGCACGCGGCCCAAGGCGGTCGAGAGCACGAGCCAGCCCGCCACCACCGGCAGCGCGCATAGCGCGATGCCGCCGAGCTTGAGACCCAACGCCTGCAGGCTATCGTAAACCCAGCCGTAAAGCGCGTCGGAACCCCGGTAGACGACGACATCGATCAGGTTCTTGGCCTTGTATTTCTCCTCGCGCGGCACGACGGTGAAAAAGACCTGGCGCGCCGGATTGGCGAGCGCGAAATTCATCCAGCGCTGCGTCACCTGAACGACGAGCACGACGGCGAGCGTCGGCGCCGCCGCGAGCGCCGCAAAGCCGACCACATACACGGCCGGCAGCGCCGCCGCCGAAATGCCGGTGCCGAAGCGATCGAGCAGACGGCCGGTGACGAAGACCTGCGTCGCGAGCGTGAGAAGGTTGACGGCGAAATCGATCGACGCGAACACGCGCGTCTGCGCGCCGGCGCCGTGCACGGCGGTCGAGACGATGTGCGCCTGCTCGAAGTAGAGGATCGTGGCGCCGAACGACAACAGGCTCACCCAAAGCCCGAGGCCGAGCAGATAGGGCGAGCGGACGAGTGCGGAGAGCGCCGCAAAGGCGCTGCCGCCGATGCGCTCGGGTTCGGCCTGCAGGCCCGTGCGCACGCGGGCGGCGCGGTCGAGCCGGTAGACACAGTACACCGCCGCTTCGAGCAGCACCGCCGCGACGATCAGCAGGTTCACCGGGCCGAGC
>CAYVBN010000107.1:0-7030 GCA_964449645.1 uncultured Hyphomicrobiales bacterium | reverse complement strand
GTGCCGGAGCAATGCGGTGAGACTGCTGCTGCGCAGGATGGTCGGCGCGCGTGCCGAGGAGGCGCGCCTCTTCGAGGATCGGGGGTTTCGCCTCGTGGACAGCATCGTCACCCTGACGGCGCCCGCTGCCGCAAGCACAGTGGAGACTTCGGTCAGAGAGGCGGTGCCGACCGACCGGGAGACGCTGCGGACCATAGCGTGGCACGCGTTTCCGCACAGCCGGTTCCTCGCCGATCCCGGGCTGGATCGGGAGAAGGCGCATATGGTCTACGTCCACTGGCTGGACGGCTTGCTGACCGGGGTTGCCGGCGGCGAGAAATCGGTCGCGGAGGGAACGGTCCTGGTGGCGGAGCTCAAAGGCCGGCCGGTTGGCTTCCTGGCGATCCGCCGCGATCGGTCTGCCGATCCGTTCTTTGCTCGCGCCTTGGCGCCGATCGAGCTGTTCGCCGTCGCCTCGGCCGCGCGCGGACGCGGCATCGGCGGGACGCTGCTCGCCGTGGCGCGCGATTGGGCTGCCCGGCGCGGTGCCGAGTTGGTCGAGGCCTCGACCTGGACGGCCGCCACGGCCGCGCGCCGAACCTACCAACGTGCGGGGTTCTCGGCTGCCGATACAATTCTCACATTCCACGGATGGGTTGCGTGAGACGCGTCTACGAAGCGATCTGCGATCCTGACCGCTGTTTCCTAATCGCGGAGATCGGGTCGAACCACAACGGCGACTTCGATACGGCGCTGCGGCTCATGGATATCGCCCGGAAGGCGCAGGCCGATGCGGTGAAGTTCCAGAGCTTCCTCGCCGATCATCTGGTCACGCGCGACAATCCGGATTACGCACTGCTCAAGCGGATCGAGGTGCCGCGCGACTGGTACCCGCGCCTGAAATCGGCGGCCGCCGAGCGCGGGCTGGTGTTCTTCTCGACGGCGACGAACTCGATCACGCTGCGCTGGCTCGCGGAGGTCGAGGCCGAACTCTACAAGCTCGCTTCGCCCAATCTCACGCACCTGCCGCTGATCCGGGAAGTCGCGACGCTCGGCCGGCCCGTCATCATGTCGACCGGGATGGCCGGGATGCTGGAGATCGACGAGGCGGTGCGCGCCTTCACGGCTGCGGGCAACAGCCAACTCGCGCTCCTCCATTGCGTCAGCGAATATCCGGCGCGCCCGGAAACGATTAACCTGCGCGCCATCGCGACGCTCGCGACCGCATTTCCCTATCCGGTCGGATTTTCCGATCACAGCCTCGATCCCGGGACAGCCGTGGCCGCGGTGGCGCTCGGCGCGCGCGTCATCGAGAAGCATCTGACACTCGACCGCTCCTCGTCGGGCCCCGATCATCATTATGCGCTCGAGCCCGACGACTTCATCCGCATGGGGGCGAGCATCCGCACGGTCGAGCGAGCGCTCGGAGACGGCCGCAAGGAACCGACGGCGTCCGAGCGCGAGAAGGCGCAGGCCTACTGGCGCAGCCTCCATGCGGCGCGCGATCTGCCGGCCGGCCACGTGCTGAGCGGAGACGACTTTGTGGTCGTTCGCCCGAACGACGGGCTCCATCCACGGCACCTCGAAACCGTGCAGGGCATGCGGCTCACCCGGCCCGCCAAGGCCGGCGCGGCGCTGACCTGGGCGCATCTGAAATGATCGCCCGCCCACGCGCTTTTCTCGACGTGGCGGAGGCCGCGGCCGACCCGAGCGTCAAGGCGGTGCTACGGTCGTCCGTCCCGCCTGTCGTCGTCTTCCCCTCGTCGCACGCCGTCGCGATGAGCGTGATCCGGGCGCTGCAGGACGAACGGATTCCGGTTCTGGCGGTCGATTTCAAGCCGCAGGCCGCGGGCCTCTATTCGCGTTTCGTCACGCCGTTGCTGCTGCCCGGCCTCTATCGCGACCAGGACGCGTTCGAGGCGCAGATGCTCGAGCTGGGCGCGATGTTCCGCGAGCGTCCGGTGCTGTTCCTGGTCGACGACGAAGATCTGTTCCTTTCGCTGAAGCACCAGGACCGCTGGGAGAAGGTCTATCGGCTTCCGTTGTCGCCCTGGTCCGTCGTGCAGGGCATCGTCGACAAGGGCATGATGTATCGCCGCTTGCAGGAGATCGGATGGAAGGGCTGCCCGGTCACCTGGTTTCCGGAGACGATGGCCGACCTCGATCGGTTCAAGAGCGAATTCGTCTTCCCGTGCATCGTCAAGCCGACTTTTTCGACGGCATTTCGTTTGCGTTTCGGCGTGAAGGCGAAAAAGTTCGACTCTTACGAACCGCTGCGCGCCTTCGCGGCGGATGTGTTCGCCGCCGGAATCCCGTTCGTCGTTCAGGAGTTCATCCCCGGCGGTGAGGATCTTCTCGTCACCTATGCGGCGTATTCGAACGACGCCGGCGAAGTCATTGCGTCTTCGACCGGGCGTAAGCTCCATCAGTTCCCGCCGGATTTCGGCACGTGCCGGCTGTCGGAGAGCATCGACGATCCGGCGCTCGAGCGCATCGGGCGCGAGTTTCTCAGTCTCCTGCGCTACCGCGGCATCTCGCTCACCGAATTCAAACGGACGCCGGACGGCAGCTTCAAGCTGATCGAGCTCAATCCGCGTCCGGGGGACTGGCCGGAGCGGCTCGCCCAGGTGTGCGGCGCCAATCTGGTGCTGGTCGCCTACCGGGAGACGCTCGGCGAGCGCGTCGCCCCGCACACGATCCACAAGTTCGGGCGCAAGTGGGCCAATCTGCCGGAGGATTTCTATTACTGCGTTCGCGGCTATCGGCTGCTCGGCTGGCCGGAGGCGCATCGCGGCCTGTTCGGCTGGCTCGCGGATATCCGCGGCCTGGCGAGCGATGCGTTCTTCGATTGGCGCGATCCGGTCCCGGCCTGGGTGCGCTTCAAGGGCATGTGCCGCGATTTCGCCCGCCGCGAGCGCGGCTTGGCGCGCGATGTGCGCTGAGCCGCGATGAAAGTGCTGTTCCTGGTCGAGGCCGGCGGCGCATATGGATTGGGTCATTTGATGCGATCCGAGGTTCTGGCGGACGCACTGAGCGCACGCGGTGTCCAAGCTGTCCTGGGCCTGCGCTCGGACACGGGAGGAATGCCGGCGTGGCGTCCGGCTCAATTCGAGACGATCCCGGTTGATGATGCAGCCAGCGCCGAATCGCTTGGCGCCGCGCAGCGGCCCGGTTGGGTCGTGGTCGACGGCTACGGCTTTCTGACAGAGGGCGTGGTTGCCCGGCTGCGCGCACGCGGGTTGCGCGTTCTCGCCTTCGACGATCTTGGAACCGAGGGCGGCGGGGCCGACCTGGTGGTGAACCAGAACGGACTCGCGATGTCGATGGCTCCGGGGCGGCTGCTCGGGCCGGCCTACGCGCTGGTCGATCCGGCCTATGCCGAGCATCGGTCGCGGCCGATCGGGGAATCCGTCTGCCGCGTCCTCATCACGTTCGGCGGTTCGGACCTGCACGGGCTGACGGCGCGGACGGTCGCGGCCTTCCGTGACGTGCCGGGATCCCTGGTGCTCGACGTCGTGATTGGTCCCTATCACCGCACCCGCAGCTTCGATGGCCCCGGCGCACATCAACTCGTCTTGCATCAGCAGCCGCACGGATTGGCGCCCCTGCTGGGGAGCGTTGACCTGGTGATTTCGGCCGCCGGCAGCACCTGCTGGCAGGTGTGCTGCGCGGGCATCCCGCTCGTGGCCGTGCAGACCGCCGACAACCAGAAAGAGGTCGTGCGCGCCCTGACCGACCGCGGCTGTGCCCTGACGTTCCCATTGGACGCGTTCGATGCGCTTCTGGGGAGCGGCGGATTCCATTCAATCATCGACCGGTTGCGCGTCGCCGCCGTGCGGCGGGACATGTCCGAGGCTCAGCAACGGCTCGTCGATGGCAAGGGCGCCGCACGCATCGCGGCCGCAATGGGGGTCTGAGCGACGATGAGCCGGCGCGTCCTCACTATCAGCGCCCATATCGGCGACGAGATCATGGGATGCGGCGGCACCCTGCTGCGCCACGTTCGCGCGGGCGACGCGGTCCGCGTGATGGTTCTGGGCGAAGGATGGACCTCGCGGACGCGTTCGCTGCAGAAGGGGCTCGAGGCCGTCGATCTCGACGCCTTCGAGGAGCAGGCACGCGAGGCGCTCGGCGCGCTCTCGATCACCGACGTGTGCTTCCATCGACTGCCCGACAACCGCTTCGACCAGATGCCGCTGCTCGACATCGTGAAGCTCATCGAGGAGCAGAAGGCGAATTTCCGTCCGGACATCGTCTACACGAACACCGCGGTCGATCTCGGAGTCGACCAGCGAACGACCTGCCGGGCCGTGGCGACGACGTTCCGGCCGCAACCGGACGAATCGGCAGGCGAGCTTCTGGCGTTCGAAGTGCGGTCCTCGACCGAGTGGGACTGCGGCCTCGCCGGCCGGCAGTTCCAGCCCAATCATTTCGTCGACATCGGCGAGACGCTCGAGGCGAAGCTCGAGGCGCTGCGCCGGCTGCGAACGGAAGAGCGGTCCTGGCCGCACTCGCGTTCGATCGATGCCGTGATGCACCACGCACGAATCCGCGGTGCGTCCGTGGGCCTCGATGCGGCGGAAGCCTACGTGTTGCTGCGCAGTGTGAGAAAGGAATCCTGAAATGTCGGAACGAGTCCTCGTCGTGGCGGCGCATCCTGACGACGAGATCCTCGGCGTCGGCGGCACGCTCGCGCGGCACGCCGCGGAGGGGGCGAGCGTGGACGTGCTCATCATGGCCGAGGGCGCAACCTCGCGCGACCGGGTTCGCGATCCGGCGGCGCGCACCGACGATCTCTCCGCGCTGCGGGACGCTGCCCGCAAGGCTGCGGAAATCCTGGGATTGCGGCCGCCGCGCTTCGCCGGTCTCCCCGACAACCGGATGGATTCGCTGGAGCTGCTGGACGTGGTGAAGCTCATCGAGAAGGTGGTGAGCGAAGTACGCCCGGACGTCGTCTACACGCACCATGCGCACGATCTGAACATCGATCACAGGATCACGCATGAGGCGGTGCTCACGGCTTGCCGTCCGCTGCCGGGAGCGCCGGTCTCGGCCATCTACGCCTATGAGACGGTGTCGAGCACCGAATGGGGCGTCGGCGGCAACTGTTTCGAGCCGACGCATTTCGTCGAAATCACCACCCAGCTCGAGCGGAAGATTGCGGCGCTCGAAGCGTATGCCCTCGAGATGCGTCCGGCTCCGCACGCCCGCTCGATCGAGACCGTGCGGGCGCTCGCCAAGGTGCGCGGAAGCTCGGTCGGAGTCGCGGCGGCCGAGGCATTCATGGTCGTCCGCCAGGTGCGCCGTTGAATCCGCAGCAGCCAGAATCGATCCGAAGATGTCCGATTGGGTCACATTCCGGAACACGCACCTTCAGGTGCCATGGCTCTTTCCGCTCGTCATCGGCGAGCGCCAGTTCGACGCCGTGCTCGAAGGCCGCCCGCGTACCTTCGCCGACAATGTCCAGCGCGCGTTGGAGCGTCTGCTCTGGTTCTGGCCGCGCGTGATCGAGGCGACGCCGTGGGCGGCAGGCGACATCGGGCGACTGCAGACGCCCTTGAACTACACGAACGTAGATGCGGACGCGCGGCTCCTGCTCGATTGGGTCGAGCGTGTCTGTCCGGACCGCGATGCAGCCATCCTCGACGTCGGATGCAATTGCGGGCGTCACATGATCGATCTGGCGGCCTGCGGCTATCGAAACCTCACCGGGGTCGATGCGATGCGTTCGGCGCTGGCGCTGTTCGCTGAACGGGCTCCCGACGTCTTTCGCAACTCGGAGGTTCGACACGATCTGTTCCAGCGGTTCCTCATGCGGCAGCCGAACAAGCGCTTCGACCTGACCTATTCGCACGGGGCCACCATCGAGCTGGTGCACCCTTCTTTCGATATCGTCGCGCATCTCTGCCGCGTCACACGCCGGCACATCTGTCTCATCTTGATCGAGAACCAAGCGTTCCGCCGCGACTGGCTCGGCCAGTTCGCACGGAACGGCTTCACCTTGATTCACGGTAAGCGTCCGATCGTGCCGGGCAGTGGGGCGAGTCTTATTGTTCTGGAACGGGGACCATCGGCATGAGGGCGCGTGCATCGCTGCGGGAGCAATATCGCCAATTTGCCGACCTGGTGGGCCGGACCATTGCGGCGCAGCCGATGCTGTTCGGTGGCTTTGTCACGCTCTCGCTCGCTGCCGCACTGAGCGAAGGCCTCGGCGTGAGTTTGGTGATTCCATTGCTCCAATGGGGGGCGGAAGTCAGCACGGCGGGTCGTATTCCGTGGCTCGACTCCCTGCTTGCTGCTTTGCTGCCGCTCGATCCGGCGGCGCGGACCGCGGTGCTCGCCGCAGTGCTCGCAGGCGTGATTCTGGCGCGCGGCCTGCTGCAGGTTGGTGCTTCTTATCTCTCGATCATCCTGCCGCTCAGGGTGCAGTCGCGGCTGAGCAACGCGAGCTACGACAACGTACTGAAAACGAGCCTCGACTTCTTCGTCCAGTCCGACGGCGGGGTCATGCGCACGCTGGTCCAGGAATACCCGCAGCGCCTTGCTTCTTCTATCAAGGCGGTCACCGATGCGCTCGGCGCCGCGCTCCTCGCCGCAATCTACATCGTATTGATGCTCTGGATCTCGTGGTCGATGACGCTGCTCACGGTGGTCCTGATCGCCATCGCGGGACTGACATTCGAGTTCGCGCTGCGATTTCCGCTCGGTCGCACGGGCGAAGCCCTGTCGCGCTGGCAGGAGCGGTGGAACACGCTGATCCACGAGACGGCGCTGGGTCTGAAGCTGATCCGTCTGCTCGGGGCCGAGTCGACCATGAGGATCGCCTATCAGGAGGCGATCCGGAACTGCCTGCGATTCGACGCCAAGCGCCAGCTCATCGGCGAAGCGCAATCGCCGCTGCTGACGACGCTCGGCGGGTTGCTGGTTTGCGGCATGCTGATTTACGGGGCATTCATGGAGCGGGACGTCGACACGGCATCGCTGCTGGTGCTCGTGTTGTGTCTCTATCGGTTGACGGCCCCCGCGAGCCGCATTCTCTCCAATCTCGTGA
>CAYVBN010000106.1:0-14241 GCA_964449645.1 uncultured Hyphomicrobiales bacterium | reverse complement strand
AGCCTCATGATCCTGATTTTCCTCGGAAGCTGGCGCTCGACGCTCATCATCGCGACCTCGATTCCGCTCTCGGTGCTCGGCTCGATCACGGTGCTGTCCGCGCTGGGCGAGACGCTCAACATCATGACCCTGGGCGGTCTCGCGCTCGCCGTCGGCATCCTGGTCGACGACGCCACCGTGACGATCGAGAACATCAACTGGCATCTCGAGCAGGGCAAGGATGTCGAGACCGCGATCATGGACGGCGCGGCGCAGATCGTGACGCCGGCGTTCGTGTCGCTGCTGTGCATCTGCATCGTGTTCGTGCCGATGTACTACCTCACCGGCGTGGCGCGGTTCCTGTTCGTGCCGATGGCCGAAGCGGTGATGTCGGCGATGGTCTGCTCGTTCATCCTGTCGCGCACCCTGGTGCCGACGATGGCGAACTACCTGCTGCGCCCGCACGCGCCGCACACGGACATGCACGGGCTCGACGGTCCGCTGCCGAAGTCGCGCAATCCGCTGGTGCGCTTCCAGCGCGGCTTCGAGACCAAATTCGAGCGCTTCCGCCTCGGCTATCGCGAGCTCCTGGGGATGGCGTTGCGACGGCGCGCCGTGTTCACCATCGGATTCCTGGCCTTCGTCGCCGGCTCGTTCGCGCTCGCGCCCTATCTCGGCCGCGACTTCTTCCCGTCGGTCGACGCCGGCCAGATCCTCATGCACGTGCGCACGCGCGTCGGCACGCGCGTCGAGCAGAGCGCGCAGCAGTTCGCCGATATCCAGAAGGCGGTCCGCCAGATCATTCCGGAGCATGAGCTCGAGACGGTGGTCGACAACATCGGAATGCCGGTCAGCGGCATCAACATGACCTACAACAACACCGGCACGATCGGTTCGCAGGACGGCGAAATCCAGATCAAGCTGAAGGAGGGCCACCGGCCGACGGCGGACTATGTCCGCGCCCTGCGCGAGGAGCTGCCGGCGCGCTTCCCCGGAACGACGTTCTCGTTCCTGCCGGCCGACATCATCAGCCAGATCCTGAATTTCGGTGCTCCGGCTCCGATCGACCTGCAGGTGCGCGGCCACGATCTGGCGGCCAACTACGCCTATGCGCAGAAGCTGCTGCGCCGGCTGCGGCACGTCCCCGGCCTGGTCGACGCGCGCATCCAGCAGTCGCTCCACGGACCCGGGGTCTACGTCGATGTCGACCGCACGCGCGCCCAATACGTCGGCCTGACCGAGCGCGACGTCACCAACAGCATGGTCGTCAACCTGGCCGGCAGCAGCCAGGTCGCGCCGACCTCCTGGCTCAATCCGGACAACGGCGTGTCCTACGCGATCGTGATGCAGACGCCGCAATACGAGATGGATTCGCTCAACGCCCTGAAGAACCTGCCGATCACCGGCGCCAACGCTCCCTCGCAGACGCTCGGCGCGATCGCCGACATCACCCGTGTGACGCGCCCGGCGGTCGTCTCCCAGTACAACATCGAGCCCGTGGTGCAGATCTTCGCCACTACGCAGGGACGCGACCTCGGCGCGGTCGCCGCCGAGGTGCAGAAGATCGTGGACGAGAGCGCGGAAGATGCACCGAAGGGCGCACATGTCGTGCTGCTCGGGCAGGTGCAGACCATGAACAGCGCCTTCTCCGGACTGCTGTTCGGCCTGCTCGGCGCGATCGTGCTGATCTATCTGCTCATCGTCGTCAACTTCCAGTCGTGGGGCGACCCGTTCGTGATCGTGACCGCCCTCCCCGCCGCCCTCGCGGGCATCGTATGGACGCTCTTTGCCACCGGAACGACCCTGTCAGTCCCGGCGCTGACCGGCGCCATCATGTGCATGGGCGTCGCCACCGCCAACAGCGTGCTCGTCATCAGCTTCGCGCGCGAGCGGCTGGCGGAGCTCGGCGACCCCATCGCCGCCGCGCTGGAGGCGGGGTTCGTCCGCTTCCGCCCGGTCCTGATGACGGCGCTCGCCATGATCAGCGGCATGGCCCCGATGGCCCTCGGCCTCGGCGAGGGCGGCGAGCAAAATGCCCCGCTCGGCCGCGCCGTTGTCGGTGGCCTGATCTTTGCAACGGTTGCAACCTTGATGTTCGTGCCGGTCGTCTTCAGCATCGTGCACGGACGCGAGAAGAAGCTGCACGCGCCAGCGATCGGAGAACCGCATGTCGCCTGATCCCGCCCAGCCCGTTCTGTCGCGCCGCGCCTTGCGCTTCGCGGGCCTCACCGCGGCCACGCTGGCCGTCGTGATCGTCATCATGGGGATCGCGACGCGCAAGATGGCCGACGCGCGGCTGAGCGAGTGGACCGAAAACCAGGCCATCCCGGTCGTCGCGGTTGCCACCCCGGACACCAAGGCGAAGCAGACGTCGATCGATCTTCCGGGGCGGCTGGAAGCCTACTCGCAGGCGCAGATTTTCGCCCGCGTCAGCGGCTACGTCAAAGAATGGAAGGCCGACATCGGCACGCCGGTCAAAGCCGGACAGGTGCTGGCCGAGATCGACGCGCCGGACCTCGATCAGCAGATCATGCAGGCGCAGGCGGATGTCGCCAGCGCACAGGCCAATCTGACGCTCTCCAATGCCAACCTGCAGCGCGGGCAGTCGTTGATTCAATCGGGCGCGGTCTCGAAGCAGGACCTCGACCAGAGAATAGCCGACTCCTCGAACAAGCTCGGCTTGCTCAAGTCTGCCCAGGCGAACCTCGACCGCCTGCGCGTGCTGGAGAAGTACAAGCGCATCGTGGCGCCGTTCGACGGGCTCGTCACCGCGCGCGCGACCGACGTCGGCGCGCTGATCAACGCCGGCGCCGGCGGCGGTCCGGCCCTGTTCGTCGTCTCCGACACCAGCAAGCTGCGCGCTTACGTGAATGTCCCCCAGAAATACGTGCCCAGCATCACGATCGGCACGCAGGCGCAGATTGCCGTGCCGGAATATCCCGGGCGGACCTTTCCGGCCACCGTCGAAGCCTCGTCGCAATCGGTCGATGTCGCGTCCGGCACGACCCGCATGCTGCTCGTCGTCGACAACGCCAAGGGCGAACTCATGACGGGCGCCTTCGCCAATGTGCGTCTCCAACTGGCGGGCCCGGACAGGACCATCAGCGTACCGGCGAGCGCCTTGATCTTCGATCAGAGCGGCCTGCGCGTCGCAACGGTCGAACCGGACGACCGTGTCGTCCTCAAGCCGGTGACGATCGCGCGCGACCTCGGCAAGGAGGTCGAGATCGCTTCGGGCTTGTCCGCGGATGATCGCGTCATCCAGAGCCCGCCGGACGGAATCGCCGAAGGCGACCGCGTTCGAATCGCGCCCGACTCGCCCTCCGCGGCGCCCGCGACGGCTTCCGCCAAGTGACGGTCAGGGCAATGAGTCCATTACACGACCGACGTGCGTGAAAATCGTAGCCGGCGGCGCAAAGCGCCGATAAGCTATTCACCGGCCGGTTGAATTTACCCGTGAGGAGAAGCGCGGATCACGCTCGCGCCTTCGGCGTCGGACATGGACCGCGAGCAGCAGGACGCCAGATTCCGGTTTGGATTCCAGTTTCCTGCCCTGTTTTCACCCATAGGATCGTTCAATATAGTGTATAATGGATTATACCAGCGCGACGAAACGCGCACTGGTCGAAGCGTGGTGGGCGGTGTCGAAATGACGCGAGCGGTTTTGCCGCGCGGAAGAAACGGGCACCCGGGGCCGTCAAAAGGCGGAACTCATGGGGCGAGGAAACGAAGGAACCTCAGGGAGAAAACGAATGACACGATCAATCCCTTCCGCTCTCGGGACGGCGGCGGTGCTGGGCGCTGCGCTCGCGGTCGCCACGCCGACCGCGGGCTTCGCCTGGGAGCCGACCAAGCCGATTGAAATCGTCGTCCCGGCTGGCACCGGCGGCGGCGCCGACCAGATGGCCCGCGTCGTCCAGGGCATCATTACGAAGCACAGCCTGTCCAAGCAGTCCGTCGTCGTCATCAACAAGTCGGGCGGCGCCGGCGGCGAAGGCTTCCTCGACGTCAAGAACTCCAAGGGCGATGCCCATAAGCTGGTCATCACCTTGTCGAACCTGTTCACGACCCCGCTCGCGACCGGCATTCCCTTCAACTGGAAGGATCTCACTCCCGTCGCCATGATGGCGCTCGACGAATTCGTCCTGTGGGTGAATGCCGAGACGCCCTACAAGACGGCGAAGGATTACGTCGACGCGATCAAGGCGGCGCCCGATGGCCAGTTCAAGATGGGCGGCACCGGCTCGAAGCAGGAAGACCAGATCATCACCGTCGCGCTCGAGAAGGCGGTCGGCAAGAAGCTGACCTACATCCCCTACAAGGGCGGCGGAGCGGTCGCGGTGCAGCTCGTCGGCAAGCACATCGATTCCACCGTGAACAATCCGATCGAAGCGGTGGCGCACTGGCGCGCCGGCAAGGTGCGGCCGCTGTGTGTCTTCGACTCCAAGAAGCTCGACTATCACGAGAAGATCGCCGGCGACATGGCGTGGGGCGACATCCCGACCTGCAAGTCGTCGGGCCTTGACGTCGAGTACACGATGCTGCGTGGCTTCTTCATGCCGCCCGGCGTGACTCCGGACCAGGTCGCCTACTACGTGGACCTGATGAAAAAGGTCCGCGAGACGCCCGAGTGGAAGAAGCTGATGGACGACGGCGCGTACAACCAGACGTTCATGTCCGGGCCGGAGTTCGCCAAATGGGTGGGCGACGCCGAGAAGCTGCACGAAGGACTGATGAAGTCCGCCGGCTTCCTCGCCAAGACCAACTGAGGCATGGCGGGCGACAGGCTTAGCCACTCGAGGCATACATGAACCAATCCGTGAATGAATCCGGTGGGACGGGCCCGTCCCACCGGAATGTTGAAATAGGCGTCGGCCTCTTCCTCGCCGCGCTGGCCCTCATCGGAATCATCGGCAGCTTGCAAGCGGGAATCGGATGGGCGGCCGAGGGTCCGCGCGCCGGCTTCTTCCCCTTCTATGTCTCGCTGCTGGTTCTGATCTCGTGCGTCATCAACCTGACGCACACCTTCTTCGAGCGTGACGGCAAGGTGTTCGCCGATTGGGGACAGTTGCGGCAGGTGGTGGCCGTGGTCGTGCCGACCGCGATTTACGTCGCAATCATCCCGTATCTCGGCATCTACGTTTCCTCCGCCGTGCTGATCGCCGCGTTCATGAGATGGCTCGGCAAGTACTCCTGGCCGATGGTCGCTCTCATCACGATCCTCGTGCCGCTCGCCACCTTCTTCATGTTCGAGCTCTGGTTCCTGGTGCCGCTGCCGAAGGGGCCGCTCGAAAGCTTCCTCGGATACTGATCGCAACACGACCGCACACCCGCCGGGTTCACGGGATCCACACACATGGAAGACATCTTCAACCTGTTCCACGGCTTCGCGGTCGTCGTACAGCCGTTCAACCTTGTGCTGATGGTCATCGGCATCGTGCTCGGCGTGATCGTCGGCGTGCTGCCCGGCCTCGGCGGCGCCAACGGGGTGGCGATCCTGCTGCCGCTGACGTTCAGCATGTCGCCCACCTCGGCGATCATCATGCTGTCCTGCATCTACTGGGGCGCGCTGTTCGGCGGCGCCATCACGTCGATCCTGTTCAACATTCCGGGCGAACCATGGTCGGTGGCCACGACCTTCGACGGCCATCCCATGGCGCAGCAGGGCAAGGCCGGCGAGGCGCTGACCGCCGCCTTCACCTCGTCCTTCGTCGGCGCGCTGTTCGCCGTCATCATGATCACCCTGGTGGCGCCGCTGGTCGCGAGTTTCGCGCTCGAGTTCGGGCCGCCCGAGATCTTTTCGGTCTACTTCCTCGCCTTCTGCAGCTTCGTCGGCCTGAGCAAGGAGCCGCCGTTCAAGACGGTGGCCTCGATGATGCTCGGCTTTGCGCTCGGCACGGTCGGACTCGACCAGATGACCGGCCAGTTGCGGCTCACCTTCGGCTTCCCGGAACTGCTCAACGGCTTCGACTTCCTCATCGCGGTCATCGGCCTGTTCGGCATCGGCGAAATCCTGCTGACCATGGAAGAGGGACTGAGCTTCCGCGGCGGCTCCGCCAACATCAACGCCAAGGTGGTGCTGCACACCTGGATGGAGCTGCCGCGCTACTGGGTGACGTCGCTGCGCTCCTGCCTGATCGGCTGCTGGATGGGCATCAGCCCGGCGGGCGCCACCCCCGCCTCGTTCATGAGCTACGGCATCGCCAAGCGCGTCTCCAAGAAAGGCCACAAGTTCGGCTCGGGCGAGATCGAGGGCGTGGTGGCGCCGGAAACCGCCGCGCATGCCGCCGGCACCTCCGCGCTCCTGCCGATGATCTCGCTCGGCGTGCCGGGCTCGCCGACCGCCGCGGTGCTGCTCGGCGGCCTGCTCATTTGGGGCCTGCAGCCCGGACCGTTGCTCTTCGTCGAGCAGAAGGACTTCGTCTGGGGCCTCATCGCCAGCATGTACATGGGCAACATCGTGGGCCTGCTGATCGTGCTCACCTGCGTGCCGCTGTTCGCCGCGATCCTGCGCATCCCGTTCAGCATCATCGCGCCGATCATCATGGTGTTCTGCGCCATCGGCGCCTACACGGTCCACAACTCGACCGTGGACGTGATCATGATGCTGGTGTTCGGCGTGCTCGGCTATTTCCTGAAGAAGTGCGACTACCCGCTCGCCCCGATGGTCCTCGCCATCGTGCTTGGCGACAAGGCCGAGGAAGCATTCCGCCAGTCGCTGCTCGCCTCGCAGGGCGGGCTCGGCGTCTTCTTCTCGAACGGCCTCGTCAGCACCATCATGACGCTCGGCCTGATCGCCCTGTTCTGGCCGATCATCCAGAACGGCTGGACGCGCTTGCGCAAGACGGCCCCGGTCGCGGGTTGATCAATCTCCGCGGCCCGGGAGACTCAGCTCGTCGCGTGGGGAAACCCACGGACAGCCTTGACGGCTCGTGATGGGGTTCGCTCCGTTCACCCCTTACGCTCTATGCTCCTCCTTCCGGCGCGCCCCGGTTATCCACTCCCCTGCACACGCCCGGCGCGTAGCCGCCCCATTCGCGCTAGGATGATCGCGGCCGGGCGGAAGACCCGACCGGAGCGACATCAAGGGGGGGGAATCATGAAAGCGGAAGTCGATCGCGGCCGGCTGTACGTACCTGCAGTCGGCGGTTTGTATGAAACGCTTGCACCGCTGAGCTACACGCTCGTGCGGGTGGCGCTCGGGCTCATCCTGATTCCACACGGGTTCGCCAAGCTGTTCCTCAATGACGCCGTGCCGGCGTCGCGCAATTTCGTGCATTTCGGCTGGGCCTATCCGCTCGCCTGGGCCTACGTCATCGGTGCACTGGAGTTCTTCGGCGGCATCATGCTGGCGCTCGGGCTGTTCACACGCGTGATTGCCGCCGCCATCGTGGTCGAGATGAGCGTCATTTCCTTCGCGGTGTTGTGGCCCAACTGGTCGTGGGGCCGCCGCGGCATGGAATATGCGCTGTTCATGGGAATCGTCGCGCTGGCGATCTTCTTCCGCGGCGGCGGCCGCTGGTCCGTCGACAACCTGATGCCCAAGGAGTTCTGAGCGGCGCCCCTCAAGCGGGGGCATCACCCGGTCTCGTGCAGAAAACGGCCGTGGCGGAGAAAATGCCCCACCTGCACCGGTGTCCGCCAATGCAGCGGAAGCGTATGCAGGCTGCGCAGCACGACATGGTCGCGCTGCCCCGGCAGAAACGTCGAATCCCGTGAAACGACGTGATCCCAGGACGCGGCAATGACTCCGCAGTCGAGGTCTGCCGGCGGCGCCAGCCGGTTCACGTAGCTGTCGGGATGCGAGGACAGCTCCGTTGCGGCGGCAAGGCGCGGGCCGAAAACCTTGAGCGCCCAATCCGCCAGCCGCGCGCCGCGATTTGGCGGCGCGAGCAGAACGACGCGCGCGAGCTTTTGCGGGCGGGTGATCGCGAGCGCCCTGCGCACCACGATGGCTCCCATGCTGTGGCCGACGAAATGAAGCCGCTCGACGTTCGCGTCATCGTCGAGCCCCTCGGCCGCGGCGGCGAGCCGCGCCGCGTGCGCCTCGATCGATCCACCCAGGCTTCGATATCGCCAATTGATGGCGCGAAACCCTTGCCGCCCCAATGCGTATCGCAACGGCTCCAGCAGGACGGGATGCGCCCCGTGGCCGTGCACCAGCAGAATGGCTTCGCGTGTCATGCGGAAAGGCTAGAGCATTGTTCGGCGAAGTAGATACGGGTTCGCCGCAAGAAAATATGCCTCAAAATCCAAGTGCGGTCCGAATTCCATCGGTTCGGAACGCGCTTCGGCGCGTGCCCAAATACCGCGCAATTCGCAGCTCACTCGCGCGGATGCGGCTGCAAGGCGGCTCGCCCCAGTGTCATTCGGACGACACGGACGGCGGTCATGATCGGGCACCATGAACGATGGCCAGGTGGTCAAGGTCATCTCATGGCCGGAGCCGAATGCGCCGCCGCGTGAAGCCACTTACGTGGTCGCCGAGCCGGACTCGGCAAGAGCGGTTGATCTGCTGCGCAGGGCCGTCATCGGTCCGCACCAGCGCATCGAAGTGATCGGCGGCGCTTCGAAGCAACTGCTGCATGCGCTCGCGCTGGCTCCCGGCCAATTCACCCGCACCTGACGGCGCGCGGCGCCGCGAGGCAGCGTCATGCAGCTTACTGTTCTTCGCTCTTCTTGTCCGGGTCCGGCATCTCAGGCGCAGACTGCTGCTCGGTCATCCGCAACCAGCCGACCGCCATCTCGATGAAGCTCGCCCGTCGTCGCGGATCCTTGATGGTCCGCGCCCGCCTGAGGCACGCGGCTGCGTGCGCGAGATAGTCGTCGGACGTGCCCATTCCGAACCTGTGTGCTGCAATCGTATAAATTCTGCATAAACTCTCAATCCACATGACTCCAGCGGCGAATTGGCGCGCCAATTCGCCCGCAGCGGCCGGGCCGGGCCGCTCGGGTTGAGCACGCACTGCGAGCGTGCGCCAAAATCCCCATGGCTGGCGCATGATCCGGCGAAGCGAGCCGCTCGCCGAAAGATCGTGCGCCAGTTCGCGAAATTAGAGCGCGATCAGGATCGCGCCCTAATGCAGCGTCGGAGGACTCACCGAGGGCTCGAACGCCTCGGCGATCCTCTCGCGAACCTCCGGATTCGAGAGATCGCGTCTGTGCTCCTCGTACAGCCTCAACCAGGTATCGGCGAGTTCGAGCAGTTCGGCGCGGCGCCGCACGGTATCTTCTTCGCGTGCCATACGCAGGCACGCCGCGGCGTAGATGGGAAAATCGATTACGCTGGACATGACCACCCCCCGCGTGCAGGAGCGTCCACCATTGCGGCGTACTTGCGGCCAAGGGTGAACGCGGTGTGCGGTCACGTGTGAATTGCGGGGAACGTGCAGACTGCCGTTTGGTCAGTCGCCTCTCACCCCATCAAACACCGCGACCACGGCTGATCGCGCGACGGCGCTCCGGTCCGCGTTCGGACGCGGGCGCGGCCTGCGATGCCACGACTTCCGTCAAGCGCCGCAGTTGCGTGACGACCGGCGGATCCTCTTCGAGCGGCATGGACGCCGTTCTGCGCAAAGCCTGCAGGCTGAACGGCAGCGCGATCGGCTGCTGGCGCGGCCGCAGCCACCACATGAGCACGGCGGTCGAGAGCAGCCAGACGAGCACGACGGCGAACACCCGCTGCGATCCGACCGTCGGCTCCGCCGACTCCACGGCGGTCCCTTGCAGCGGAAGGAGCGAAGCCTCCTGCACCGGCACCACCGGAGCCGCGGCGGCCAAGGCCACGGCCGCCGGCTTTGCCCGCTGCTTCAGGCGCGCCACCAAGCTGTCGGTGGCGGCGGGAGCCTGTTCCAGCCCGATGACGTTCCAGGCATCGTCGACCAAATATGCGGCCGTCACGCTCCGCTGGTCCATGGACGACCCGTCCAGCCCGGCCGTGGACGGCTGGGCGTTGGCGAGCGCCACCGGGACTTGCCGCTGCGGCGACGGCTGGGGTTCCGGAATTCTGGCAGCTTCCCTCGGCCTGGCGGACTCCCTGCTCTCCCGCGCTGTTTCTTTCGGGGTCTCCCGTCTCTCGGACTCCCGCGACGCCCGAACCCGTCCGCCCCGCCCGGCGGAGAGATACCAGCAATGCCGATGCGTCTGCCGGTCGATCCGGTAACGCCAATAGCCATTCTTCTGGCTGAGATCGGGTCTCGACAGGCATTCGGCCTGCGCTTCCGCACCCAGAAGCACGAAGACGAACACCACGGCAACCAGCCTGAGCATTGGGCGTCCCCTACCCCTTCCAAATCAACGCTTTAGGCCTCCTCACCGAATCTCTGCCGCCTACAGGAGGCCAAAGAACCGCGGCCCAATCAGGACTCAAATATGAAGAAGTCATGACCTCGCCTGGGCTCCGCCTCGGTAACCTAGGGGGCAGTCCTAGCATGAAAATGCCGGATGCTGCCCCCTGCCGCGCGTCATAGTTAGCACGTCTGGCGGATTACTGGGCCACTACTAAGGATGACCTGCGTCTGTGGACATCGGCGGGCGGTATTATCGTGGGGCCGAAAAGGCGGCGCCTTGTCTTCTTTCGGCCAGTTTTTCGGATTGGGTTGGTCCCGGACTGGGGGGAGCTCGCGAAGGGGACTTCGCGACAGTTGTCGCGACGCGAGGGATACGATGCGATACCCGGTCACGATGTCGGCCATGCTGGCCGGAGGACTTCTGCTCAGCGCCGGCGGCCCCGTTCTGGCCTCGTGCGAAGGCAAGCTGCTCTGCACCGAATTCACCGATCCGCCCACCCGCCAGGAGGTCGTCGTCGCGCCCGCGAAGACGCGCGTTCAACCGGCGGCTGGCGAGCATCGGGTCCATCAGCACCGCATCCGCAAGCGCGCCGCTGCGGAGAGCAAAAGATCACGCCACGCCGAGCAGAAGACCGCGCGCAAGGACACGCGGGAGCCTGAGAAGCATCGGGCGCGTGCGGACGACCGGGCCGCATCGACGCCGGCGCCGCGGCCCGTCGGCTCGACCACCCGGTCGCCTCCCGCCGGCGCGGAGCCTCCAACGGCCGCGGCTGCGCTCATTGCCCCGGAGACCGAGAGTGCGACGGCCTCCAGCTCCTCGAGCCCGAAGCTCCTCGTCGAGGATGGGTTCAACGCCATCGCGGCCGGGCCGTCCGACGACCCGGAACAGCAGGCCCTGTTCGTGCTGCGTTATCTGACGGGACGCGCCCACGCCTCGGCCGTCGACGCACGCGCACCGCTCCCGGCCCCGGCGCCGGCTGAGATCGCAGGCGCCGATGCGGCGGTCACGACGGCCGCCAGTGCATTTCTCACCGAAGATCCGGCCCCCGCCCCTCTCCGCCATGTGGTGCTGCTCGACCTTGCGGCGGCCATCGGAGGCATCGGCTCGCTGGCGGCGGCCTTCACGGTTCTGTCCGGATGGCGCTTCCGGCTGCGCGCCGACGACGCGTCTCATCGGGAAGGCTTCTCGATGCCGGTGCAGGTGACGCTCCACAAGCCGCAATCGCCGGCGCGTGCCCAGCCGGGGCCGGAGCAGCCTGTTCGCAAGCAGACAATCCTGCGGGTCGAGCATCTGTTCGCACGCAGGATTCCGCACAAAGCCGGTCGCACGAACGTCTCGCGCGTCGCCACCCGGCCGACGCCGCGGACCCGCTCGAGCTGAGACCGGACTGCGGCGCCTGCTGTTCACTCCACATGCAGCGGGATGAAAGGCGACGGGAACGGCGCTCGATCGCCGGTCGTTACGTTCGCGAGAGCCGACGGTGACGCACCTCCCCAAGAGGCCAGCCGCCGGACCTCCGCGGCCCCTGTACGCCCACCGTGCCGGGGTCGCGTTGCGTTGAACGTGCTCCCTTTCTATTTGCTTCTATTTGCGCCCAACCGCTTGCAGCCGTATCACGCCGCGCGTCAGCGATGGCGCGTGATCGGGCGAGCCACGCGACGTTCGCCGTCGCCCGAGACCATGTCGCGGCTGAGGGGTTTCCGGTCTCCGCCCGAGCAAAGATCAGGGTCGATAGACCGGGGCCGGCTGGGTGAAGAAGCTGTACATGATGTGAAGCGGGATCATGTAGTTCTTCTCCTGCAGCGACGCGTGCGCGATGCCAGGCATGATGGCGAACTGCTTGTCGGGGTTCGGCAGCGCTTCAAAAAATTTGATGAGGTCTGGGAGGCCGGCGATGCCGTCGAACTCTCCGCGCATGACGATGGTCGGAACGGTGATCTTCGTCGGATCGACCACCGGCAGGTTCTGGCACATGTCGATATAGGTGCCGTTCGGGATCGAATCGTCCAATGCAAGGATGTAGTCGGCGAATGCGTCGATCACCTTGTCCTCCGCCGTGCCGGGGTGATCGCGCTCGAAGACCGAGCGCACGAACGCACGGTCGATCGGCCTGCGGGGCGTCTTGGTGTATTCCGGAAGCTTCTTGCGGCGCTGCTCGAGCGTGGGGCTGCCCTCGCCGGTCCAGACATGGGCATCGAGCGCCAGCCGCGCCACGCGCTCCGGATGCCGCTGGGCGAAGGCCGCCGCGCGCAGCGCCCCGGAGGAGATGCCGTACACCATGAGCGGCCCGGTGTTGCGCGTCTTCATGATGTATTCGCTTCCCGCCGCGAGGTCGTCGGCCCCGTCCGCGACGGTCGCGTCGATGCCGCGCTTCTTGTCCGAGCGTCCGTAACCCTCCATGTCCATGCACCAGGTGTCGAAGCCGCGCTCCGCGAAATATTCCATCACGGAAGAGTTCGGACGCCCGGGGACGTTCAGATCGAATACGGGCTGCGAGGCCATCGACGATCCATGAACGAACAGCACGGTGCCCAGTTTCCTGGTGCCGGGGACGGCCTGCTTCTCCCACAGGAAAAGATTGACGTCGCCCTTCTTGGTCCAGTGCTCCTGGCCCTTGATCTTGCTCGCAGCGTAGCTCTTGCCCATGTGTGAGATCTCCCTGAGAAGTGCGCCTGTGATCGTGAGACGAGCCAGGTTCTCGCCCGGGTTTTCTCGATCACGCGCGTTTCGATCATGTCGTTTCGGTCATGTGTTGCGTGGAATGCGCCTCAGGCCTTGCGACCGTTGCGCGGCCGCGACGATTTCGACGCACCTTTCCGCACGCTGTTCGCTGCCGTTCGCTTCCGAGATTTAGGGCCCTTGCGAGCTCCAGGGCTCTTGGCAGCAGTGTTTTTGGCAGCCTTCTTCCTGCTTCCGGCGATCTTCCCGACCGTGTTCTTGTTGTGAAAACTTGGAAGCTCGAAATAATGGGGGCCATCATAAATCTCCAACAGAAGGCAACGCCTCCGCGCCACGGTCGGTCCGTGCGGATGGCCCTTCGGGTTCATGTAGAAAGAACCCTTTTTCAGCGTCAGGCCAGGGTTCAGATATTCGTAGACGCCATCGATGCAGTACATGAACTGGTTCGAGGCGTGACGGTGCCGGGTTGGGATGGTCGCCCCCTTGGGCACGTCGAGCAAAGCAATGCTGGCGCCCGTCTTCTTGTTTTCCCAGAGCGTGTAGACCCGCATGCCGCCGCAGGCCGGCAGGGTGACCCAGCCTGAGGCATCCGGCTTGGGAATCAAAAGCTCTTTCATGATTTCACCGTCAGTTCAGCCGGCTACGGCGTTCATCTCAATCGGCGGTCGTTCGCCAGCCAGTCGGTTCACCTCGACGCGCCGCTCCTGAGGCAAGAAAAACATCCACGTCGCCTCGCTGCGCCCATCACGGGACGTAAAGCCGGACAACAACACCGCGGCCCGCCCCGGCCGCAGCCGGCGCCCGGACGCCGGTCTTGCCCGGCCAAATCCGCTCGATCTGCATGAAAAACGCCCTTTTTTTGCAGCCGGTCTGCAGGCCGGCAATCTAGCTTCACTGTGATATATTACAAGTAGCAAGTGTGATGTGTTAGTGTATGATGCAAGCGAAGCCCTTTCCGCCGGCGCACGAGACGCAGCGAAGCTGGAAGGGACAGGCCGGCCGTTGCGTCACGAAGGGATCCGACCGCGACATGAACCGACGGAACGTCAAGCTGCAGCAGCGCTCGCCGTCCAGACCTGCCCAAATTCGGCCGCGGGCCGCCAACAACACGGATTCAAAGACCGAGCAGGTCTACAAGCTGATCAAACACAAGATCATCACGCTGGATTACCGCCCCGGGCAGTATCTGAACGAAAGCCGCATCTGCGAGGAGCTGAACACCGGCCGGACGCCCGTCCATCAGGCGGTCCACCGTCTGCAGCTCGAGGGTCTCGTCGAGGTCATTCCGCGCAA
>CAYVBN010000105.1:0-15212 GCA_964449645.1 uncultured Hyphomicrobiales bacterium | reverse complement strand
CGGCTTCGCGACCGAGGATGATGTCCACGCGCTTGCCGGACGCGCCGTACTTGAGCGCGTTCTCGACCAGATTTTCGAACACGCGGATCAGCTCGTCGCGATCGCCCGTGACGGGCAGCGCCGCCGCCGCGCCGGTGATCGCGATGGCGACGTCGCGCTCGTGCGCGAGCGGCTGCAGGCCGTCGACCACCTGGCGGACGATCGACAGCAGATCGACGCGATCGCGCGGCGGCACATGCGCGTTGAGCTCGATGCGCGACAAGGACAGGAGATCGTCGATCAGCCGCGCCATGCGGGTCGCCTGGGCTTTCATGATCGCCAGGAAACGATCGCGCGCCGCGACGTCGTCGCGGGCCGGGCCCTGCAGGGTCTCGATGAATCCGGACACTGCGGCGAGCGGAGTGCGCAGCTCATGGCTCGCATTGGCGACGAAATCGGCGCGCATTTCGTCTATTCGCCGCAATGGCGTCAGATCGCGGAACACCACGATCGCCAGCCTGCGCGCGGTTGCGGGCGCGCCTGTCAACGCAATCGGCGTGGCCACGACGTCCCACCAGCGGTCCGCCGGCACGCGTTGCAGAAATTCCGTTCGGGCCGCTGTTCCGAGCCTGATGGCCTGACGGACCACCTCGACCACTTCCGGGATGCGCAGCCCGAGAAGCATCGGTTCGCCGCGCACGAGCGCCGGGGCGATGGCGAGCGCGGCGGCGTTGAAGGCAAAGACCGTTTCTTCCTCATCGAGCACGACGACCGGTTCGGGCATTCCGGCGATCAGGGCATCGATCGTGTCGTCGGCGGCGGCCGGACGCTCCGGCTCGGTGGGCGCGGTGTCCTGATGGCGCGCGCCGGCGATGAAAACCGAGGCGAGGAGCACGAGGCCGATCAGGCCGGGAAGTGGCGAGAGTGCGCCGAGCGCGATCAGAGCGAGGAAGATCGCTGCCGCCGCGGCGAGGGCGAAAGCCGCCTGCCGGTATCTGCCGGCGCGGACGGCCGCTGCCGACGAGGCGTCCGGAGGATGGTTTCGAGCCGCCATGAGTGTTCCGCGCGATCTCGCCTCGTCCGCGCGTGTGCCGATTCCCATGTTCGCGAACACGCGCGGCCCACCTTTATCCGAACTCCGGAATCAGCGGGAGACCGGCGGGGGTCGGATTCTCGTTTCTTTTTGAACCCGGGTTTTGCAACCCGGCGCGCCGCGCGATCAGGCGACGTCGCACTTCTGGTCGGCAACGCTCGCGACCTCGGACGGCGGAAGCTCCGTCTGCGTGTCGGGCTCAGACACCGGCGGCCTCACGCCGAGGATGAATTCCCGCACGCCCAGGATCGCCAGCGCCAAGGCGAAGGGAATGACGTAGTAGAGCAGCCGGAACAGCAGCAGTCCGGCGAGCACGGCCTCGCGGTCGTAGTCGTAGCGCCACAAGGCCACCAGCATGGCGGCATCGAAGACGCCGAGACCGCCGGGCGAATGGCTAGCGAATCCGAGCAGCGTCGCCGACACGAAGATCACCGCGAGCGTCACGAAGCCGATGTGCGGCTCGACCGGCACCAGCATGTACATGGCGAAGGCGCAGAAGCCGAGATCGACAATGCCGATCACGATCTGCAGCAGCGTGAGCGGTCCGCTCGGCAGTGCGACTTCCCAATTGCTGCGGCCGATGACGCGCGGCGTGCGCCAGACCCAGCCCACATAGGTTGCGAGCACGACGAGAATGCCGATGGCCGCCATGCGGTTGAACCAGGCCGGGAGCTGGTCGATGGCGCTCGCCGCCTTCGGGTGATAGGCGATCCCGAGCCCGAGCACCGTCGCGTTGCCCAGCCAGAACGTCAGTCCGGCGACGAAGCAGATCTTGGCGACCTCGACCGCCGTGAGGCCGGAAGCGGAGTAGATGCGATAGCGCACCGCCCCGCCCGTGAAGACGCTGGCGCCGACATTGTGGCCGACCGAGTAGCTGGTGAAGGCCGCAAGCGCCGCGGTCCGGTAGGGGATGTCCTTGCGGCCGATCGTGTTGAGGGCGAAGAGGTCATAGAAGGTCAGGGTGAAATAGCCGCCGGCGACGAACAGGCCCGCGAGCAGGATGTCGTGCGGCGCGATCGCCTTCAGGGCCGCCACGAGTTCGTCGAGATTGATGTCGTGCAGCGTCCGATACAGCACGACGGCGGCGATCGCGATGATCGTGATGCTCAGGACGAACCCGATCCGGCCCCAGCCGAGCTTCTCCTTGCAGAAGCGCGCGACTGCGCGCAGTCGCCCATACATCACTGCCCCCGGAACCGTCCGCCCATTCGCGTTCCTTTCGAGCTCGCCGCTCGTGCTCATGATCCCGATCCGGGGTCCTCGGCCGATCCCTAGCAGAACCGTCCGCCCCAGGGGGAGTTCCCTGCCACATGCATACGCGCCGGCGTACCGGCCGGCCGTCGCGCTGGTTCAGAATCCGGCAAAGCACCCCCACCGGCCGCATTCATGCCGGTCCCCCGCGCGTGGGCAAGGAGGATTTTGACCCTGATTACACCTGCGCGCTAATGTCGCCCGTCCGGTCCGGCAGGTGAACGAATGACCATTGCAATCGTCGGCGGGGGAATCTGCGGACTTTCCCTGGCGTTGAACCTCCATGAAAGGGGTATTCCCTGCCGCGTCTATGAGCGGGCCCCCGAAATCAAGGAACTCGGGGTCGGCATTACGCTATTGCCGCACGCGATGCGGGAATTCGCGGCGCTCGGCGTTGCCGATGAGCTGCTGGCAGCGGGCATCGAAAACGTCGAGAGCTGCTTCTTCAACCGGTTCGGCCAGCTCATCTACAAGGAACCCCGCGGCAAGCTCGCCGGCTACCCGTATCCCGAGGTCGGCATTCACCGAGGGCGGCTCCACCTCATCCTCTACCGGGCCGCGGTGGCCCGGCTCGGCGCCGACCGGGTCCTCACCGGCCACGATTGCGTCGCGGTCGAGCAGGACGACGGAGAGGCGCGCGCCTTCTTCATCGATACCGTCACCCGGTGCAAGCTCGACCCGGTGGCGGCGGACGCGGTGATCGCCTGCGACGGGATCGGCTCGACCGTGCGCAGGCAGTTCTATCCGGACGAGCAGGTGGCCTTTGCGGGGATCAACACCTGGCGTGGCGTGACGCGCCGCAAGCCGATCCTGACCGGGCGCAGCTACATGCGGGTCGGCTCGATCCTCACCGGCAAGATCGTCATCTATCCGATCGTCGACGACATCGACGGCGAGGGACGGCAGCTCATCAACTGGATGGCTGAAATCAAGCAGGACACGTTCGAGAAGAACGACTGGAACAAGCCCGGCAAGCTCGACGACTTCCTCCCGCTCTATCGCGACTGGCAGTTCGACTGGCTCGACGTCGCCGCGCTCATTCGCGATGCGGATTTCGTGCTCGAATATCCGATGGTCGACAAGGATCCGGTCGACCGTTGGACCTTCGGGCGCGTGACGCTGGCCGGCGACGCCGCCCATCCGATGTATCCGCGCGGCTCGAATGGCGCCGCGCAGAGCGCGATCGACGCGCGCACGCTCGCCGATTGCTTCGCGACGCACGGCGACGCCCGCGAGGCGCTGCGCGCCTACGAAGCCGTCCGCCGGCCGGCAACCGCCAAGGTGGTGCGCACCAACCGGGAACACCCGCCGGATTTCATCAACATCAAGGTCGAGGAGCTCGTGGGCGACCGGCCGTTCGAGGATCTCGACGCCTACATCACGCAGGACGAGCTGCGTGCGCTTTCGGAGAACTACAAGCGGATCGCCGGCTTCTCGCTGAGCGACCTGGGGCGCCCGGCCTCGGCCCGGCCGGGAGGCGCCTGACGGCACGCATTTTCGGCAGTCCGGTCGCAGGGAGGACAGGATGAGCGATACCGACCATTCGATTGCACGGCGCGATCTCATCACGGCTGCGGGGAGCCTGGGCGCTGGGCTTGCCGCCGGATTGCTGCCCCGCCCGGCCTTCGCCGAGAAGAGCGATCAGCAGCGCGCCCCCCAACCGGCGATCTGGAGCGCGGAGTATTGGGCGAAGAAGGGCGACGTGCCACTCTACATGTTCCGCAAGCGGCTCGGCGCGCCGCAGGCGGGCGAAGCGCCGCGGCCGGTTCTGTTCCTCGTGCACGGCTCCTCCAACTCCTCGCGCACGAGCTTCGATCTCGCCGTGCCGGGCCACGGCGAATATTCGCTGATGAACAAGTTCGCCGAGTTCGGTTTCGACGTGTGGACGATGGATCACGAGGGCTATGGGCGCTCGGGGCACACGGACGGGAACTCCGACATCGCCAGCGGCGTCGAGGACCTGAAGGCGGCGAGCGAGGTGCTGGTGCGCGAGACCGGGCAGCAGAAGTTTCATTTCTGCGGCACCTCGTCGGGCGCGATCCGCGCCGGCGCCTTCGCGGTGGCGCAGCCCGACCGTGTCGACCGGCTGATCCTCATTGCCTTCACCTACAAGGGGTCGGGCGCGCCGACGCTGAAGAAGCGGGCCGAGCGGCTCGAATATTATCGCACGCACAATCGCCGCCTGCGCGACCGCGCGATGATCCGCTCGATCTTCAGCCGCGACAATCTCTCGAGCAGCTACGATCCGGCCGTCGCCGAGGCGCTGGCGGACGAGGAGCTCAAGTTCGGCGACCAGGTGCCGACCGGCACCTATCTCGATATGACCGCCAACCTGCCGCTGGTCGATCCGCTCAAGGTCACCTGCCCGGTGATGCTGCTGCGCGGCGACCACGATGGCATCGCGACCGTCGAGGACCTGATCGACTTCTATCGCCAGCTTCCGACCGGCGATCGGCAGTTCGTGATCCTGCCCCAGACCGCTCACAACATGACGTTCGGCCGCAACCGCCATCTGATGTGGCACGCGATGCGCGAGTTCCTCACGATGCCGGCGCCGGAGGCGGCCTGAGGCCGCTGTCCGATTTCATATTGGCCGCGTTTTCTGCGGCGAACCGGCATCGGCTTCGCCGGGACTTGCTCCTGGAGCGGGATGATTTCTTCGAATCGTCCTCCCGCTCTGACGTTCTGATGTGAGCGTGATCTTTTCCGTAAACCGGTATCCACTTTCCGGATCATGCCCTAAGCCGGCTGGCTCTCGAGCTGTTCGCCCACCGTGATGGGATGAGCCATCGTTTCGTGCAGCTTGGCGGTGTCGAGCTCGCCCTCCCAGCGGCTGACCACGATGGTGGCCACGCCGTTGCCGACGAGGTTCGTAAGGGCGCGGCACTCGCTCATGAACTTGTCGATGCCGAGCAGCACGGCAAGCGATTGGATCGGGATGTCCGGAACGATCGAGAGGGTCGCCGCCAGGGTGACGAAGCCGGCGCCCGTGACGCCCGACGCGCCCTTCGAGGTCAGCATCGCGATCACGAGAATTCCGAGCTCCTGCCCAAACGACAGCGGCGTGTTGGTCGCCTGCGCGAGGAACAGCGTGGCGAGCGTCATGTAGATGTTGGTGCCGTCGAGATTGAAGCTGTAGCCGGTCGGAATGACGAGACCGACCACCGATTTCGAGGCGCCGAGGTGCTCCATCTTCTGGATCATGTGCGGCAGCACCGTCTCGGACGAACTCGTGCCGAGCACGATCAGCAGCTCGTCCTTGATGTAGGCGATGAAGCGCAGAATGGAGAAGCCGGCCAGCCGGGCGATGGCGCCGAGCACGAGGACGACGAACAGGATGCTCGTCAGATAGAACGTCAGGATGAGCGCGACCAGGTTCCACAGCGACTCGACCCCGTAGGCGCCGACCGTGAAGGCCATCGCCCCTAAGGCGCCGATCGGCGCGGCGCGCACGATCATGCGGATCATGCCGAAGAAGATGCGCGCGGCGCCGTCGATCACGCCGGTGATCTTCTCGCCGAGCGGGCCGAGCCGCGCGATGGCGAAGCCCGAGAGGATCGAGATCAGCAGAACCTGAAGCAGATCGCCGCGGGCGAGCGCCCCGAAATAGCTGTCCGGGATGATGGCCATCAGATGGGCGACGATCCCTTCCTGCCTGGCGCGGGAGACGTAATTCGCCACCGCGTTGGGATCGAGCGTCGAGGGATCGATGTTGAAGCCCTTGCCGGGCTGCAGCACTTCGCCGACCAGAAGGCCGATCGCCAGCGCCAGGGTCGAGACGGCTTCGAAATAAACGAGCGTCTTGACGCCGACGCGGCCGACCTTCCGCAGATCGCTCATTGAGGCGATGCCGTGCACGACCGTGCAGAAGATCACCGGGGCGATCATCATCTTGATGAGGGCGATGAACGCGTCGCCGAGCGGCTTCAGGGCGACCCCGGTGTGGGGGAAGAAGTGGCCGATCAGGACGCCGACCGCGATCGCGATCAGCACCTGGATGTAGAGGACGCTGTACCAGCGGCGGCTTGCGGTCATGCGGACGTCGCTCGCGATTTTGCCCCGGGCGGGCGCCCGGGGTCATCGCCCCGGGCGCCAGCATGGCATGTCGCTGCCGCGGCCAGAAGATGCGGAGCGGCGCACGCGTCTTGCGTTCAGCGCGTTGTGATCAACTGCGGAAGAAGCCGCGCAGTTCCCGATAGGTCTCCTCGGGGGCCTCTTCGGAAAGATAGTGACCGCAGGGCAGGGCCTTGGCGCCGCGGATGTCGGTCGCGTACCGCGTCCAGACCTCGAGCGGCTTGTGATTGCGGCCGACCCCACCGGTCGCGCCCCACAGCAGCAGAACCGGGCAGGTGACGCGACGGCCGGCATCGAAATCAGCCGTGTCCATGTCGAGGTCGACGCCGAACGTGGCGCGGTAGTCCTCGCACATGGCGTGGATTGTTGCCGGATTGCGAAAGCAGCGCATGTATTCGGCGAGCGCCGCCTTGTCGAAGAAGCTCAAGCCCTGCTCGGTCTTGGCGAGCTTGCGGGTGATGAAATAGTCGGGATCCGCACCCATCAGGCGTTCGGGCAGGTCGTAGGGCTGGATCATGAAGAACCAGTGCCAGGAGAACCTGCCCCACGCGCGCGTGACGTTGTTGAGCAGATGATGCTGCGGGAGAATGTCCAGGATGGCGGCGCGCGCGACCGCATCCGGATGATCGAGGCACATGCGGTGCAGCACGCGCGCGCCGCGGTCGTGCCCGGCGGCGGCGAAGCGCTCGAAGCCGAGCGCCCGCATCACCTCGATCTGGTCCTGAGCCATGGCGCGGAACGAATAGGCGCTGTGGTCTTCGCCGCCCGGCGGCTTCTCCGAATCGCCGTAGCCGCGCAGGTCCGTGCAGACGACCGTGAACTCCTCAGCGAGGCGCGGCGCGATCTTGTGCCAGGAGAGATAGGTGAACGGGTTGCCGTGCATCAGCAGCACGGGCGGACCGCTCCCGCCATGGACCGTCACGATACGCGCGCCGCTGGTTTGAATTTCCGTGCGGGTGAAGCCCTCGAACACCGCTGGACCTCGCGTTACCGGATGACTTTTCTCGAATTGAGCATGATCTTTTCCGAAAACCGGTGCCCACTTTTCGGGATCATGCTCTAGACGCGGAAATATTCGACGTACTTGCGCTTGATCTCGTCGCTCTGCTGCTCCTGCGTCACCGGGTCGGCGCGCATCAGCTTGATCTCGGAGAGAGGCTTGCGCCCCACCTTGAGCGTCACGTCGGGGTGAAACGACCGCATGCCTCCGACGTCGACCAGGAATTGCTGCGCCTCGCGTGAGAACAGGAAGCTCACGAAAAGGCGCGCCGCGTTCGGATGCGGCGCCCGGTCGGCAACCGCCGCGCATCCGGGCAGGAACGGCGTTCCCTCGGCCGGATAGACGATCTCGACCGGGCTGCCCTTCTCCTTGAGGCCGAACAGCACGTATTCGAGCCCGTCCGCCATGACGGCGCGCTCGCCGAGCGCAAGCTTTTTCGGCGGCTCGGTCGCCGACTGCACCTGCAGCACCTTCTGCTGGCCGAGCTTCTTGAAGTAGTCCCAGCCGAGATCGCGGCTCACCTCGAAGGTGGAGGTCACGATGCCGCCGCTGTATCCGGGATGTGCCTTGACCATCTTGCCCGACCATTTGGGATCGAGCAGGTCGGAGAAGCTCTTCGGCGCGTCCTCGCGCTTCACGAGATTCGTGTTGTAGGCGATCGGCGACAGCGTGAAGCGGTCGGCGGCAAAGTAGCCTTCCGGATCGCGCTGGTCGGCCGGCCATTTCTCGGCCACGTCCTTCGGCACGAAGGGGGCGAGCACGCCCAGCCGTTTCCAGGTGATGAACAGCGCCTGGTCGGAGGAGTCGAGCACGTCGACGGCGAAGATGTTGTTGCTGCGCTCCTGTCCGACGCGCTGGAAGATGCGCTCGCCGCCGGTGCGCTCGATCTGCACCGAGATCCCCGGATAGGCGGTCTCGAAGGCCTTGGCGATCTTCTCGGCGACGAGCAGGTCGATGGCCGTGTAGAAGACGACCTTGCCTTCCTGCTTGGCGGCGGCGACGAGTTCCGGCGTGACCGCGACGGGTTCAGGTCCGGCTGCATGGGCGAGGGAACAGAGCCCGAAGGTTACCGCCATGGCAGCCGCCAGCAAGCGGCTGCCGCACACGTGTGCGAGCCTCATCTTGTCCTCCGCGGATCAGCGTTCCTCCGCAGGGCGGCTTCTGACGTGGCCCGCCTCTGCGTCGTGGCGGGATGGCCGAGGCCATCCCGCCTTGTTCACGCGACCATGTTCTCGATCGACGAGCGGCTTCGACCTGCCGACATGGTCCTGGTCGTCGCCCTGGCGAGCATGATCTTATCGGAAAAACGGTTCCCGTCTCTCGCGATCATGCTGAATGGGGCATGATCTTGTCCGAAAACGTTTCGGGATCATGTCCCGGAGGGTCAGTTCACCACCGCCCCGCTTGCCTTGATGGGCGCGGCCCATTTCTCGATCTCGCTCTTGACGAACTTGCCGAGATATTCGGGCGTCGCCCGGTCCTCCGGCATCAGCACGGCGCCGAGCCCTTCCAGGCGGTCGTGGACGTTCTTCGACTTCATCGCCTCGACGGTGACGTCGTGCAGCTTCTTGACGATCGGAGCCGGCGTGCCCTTGGGCAGGAAGAACGCGTTCCACGTGTAGGCTTCGAACTTCGGCAGGCCGCTCTCGTTGGCGGTCGGCAGGTTCGGCAGGACCGGCGAGCGGTCGAGGCTGAGCGCCGCGATCGGCTTGACGTTGCCGCCTTGGATCTGCGGCAGCGCGGTGGTGACGATCTCGCACAGATAGTCGATGCGGCCCGCCGTCAGGTCCTGCATGGCCGGACCCGTGCCGCGGTAGGGCACGTGCTGAATGTTGACCCCGAGCGCGGCGTTGAGCAGGACGCAGCCGAGATGGGTCGCCGAGCCGGCGCCGGCGGAGCCGAACTGCATCTTCGCCTGGTTCGCCTTCACATAAGCGGCAAATTCCTGGAACGTGTTCGCCGGCAGATCCTTGCGGGCGATCAGCACCAGCGGCACCTGGGCGATGAGCGCGACGGGCGCGAAATCCGTCTCTGCGTTGTAGAGCGGCTTCTTGTAGAGCGTCTGGTTCTGCGCGTGCGTGCCGACCGTGCCGAGCACGAAGGTGTAGCCGTCGGGCGCCGCCTGGGCAGCGCGCTGGGAGCCGGTCATGCCGCCTGCTCCGCCGACGTTCTCGATGATGACCTGCTGATGCATGATCTCGCTCATGCGCTGACCCATGACGCGGCCAAGCACGTCGGTGGGCCCGCCCGCGGCGAACGGGATGATCATGGTCAACGGCTTGTTGGGATAATCCTGCGCGCTTGCGGTGCCGGCAAAAGCCAGGACCGCCAAGGCGGCGATCGCGCCAATGGTCTTACGCATTGATACTCCTCCGTTGGGTCGCGCAAGATGAGGCTAGGCGGCGGCCCGGGTCAAGCGGGGTGCGACTTGCCGGCGCTGGCTGCGCGGCGTATGAGACCCGGAAAATCAAGGAGAATTCGGATGTCGTTAACGCGCGTCGGCATCGCCGGTCTGGGCGCCATCGGGCGGGCCTTGGCGCGCCGTCTGACCGACGGCGTGCCGGGGCTCGCGCTGGCGGGCGTGGCGGTGGGTGATCGGCTCAAGGCCCGCGCCTGGCTCGACGCCGAGCGGATCGATTGCCCGATCGTCGCCCTCGACGAGTTTCCGCGCCACGCCGATCTGGTGGTCGAATGCGCGCCGGCCGCGCTGATCGAGGATATCTGCCGGCCGATGCTGGCGGCCGGCAAGCGCGTCATGGTGCTGAGCTGCGGGGCGCTCCTGCCGCACCCCGATTTGATCGAACTCGCCAGGCAGCACGGCGGCCAGATCATCGTGCCGACCGGCGCCCTGTTGGGGCTCGACGCCGTGACGGCCGCGGCGGAGGGCACGATCCATTCGGTGCGCATGATCACCCGCAAGCCGCCGCGCGGTCTCGTCGGCGCGCCTTATCTGGTGGCGAACGGCATCTCGGTCGAGGGCCTGACCAAGCCGAAGCGGGTGTTCGACGGCACGGCCCGCGAGGCCGCGGCCGGGTTTCCGGCAAACGTCAACGTGGTCGCCGCGCTGGCATTAGCCGGCGTCGGCCCGGAGCGGACCATGATCGAGATCTGGGCCGACCCGGCGCTCGAACGCAACTGCCACACGATCGAGGTCGATGCCGATTCGGCGCGCTTCTCGTTCTCGATCGAGAACGTCCCCTCGGAGAATCCCAAGACCGGGCGCATCACGGCGCTCTCGGTGCTGGCGGCGCTGCGCAAGATCAGCGCGCCGCTGCGCGTGGGGACCTAGGGACTTCGTGGAGAAGAAACAGAAACCCGAACCAAACAGGATGCGATGCAGCACCGCTCTGCTTCACCTCTCCGGTCGGGGAAGGTCGACTTTGGAGCGTGAGCGAGAAAATCGGGTGAAGGTGCGCGCGTTTTCGACGGAGAGGAAGCTGTCCCTCATCCGGGCTTTGCCGAACTCGGGTATTCAGTCCTTCGCGCGCTCGACGTAGGAGCCGTCGGCCGTCATCACCACGATGCGGGTGCCAGCCGCGATGTGCGGCGGCACCATGGTGCGCACGCCGTTCGAAAGCAGCGCCGGCTTGTAGGACGAGGACGCGGTCTGGCCCTTGACGGTCGGCTCGGTCTCGACGACCTCGAGCACGGCGCGCTGCGGCAGCTCGATCGCCACCGGCGTGCCCTCGTGCACGCTCAGCATCACCTTCATCTCCGGCTGCAGATAGGCCGCCTGATCGCCGATGATGTCGTCCTGTACGGTGACCTGGTCGTAGTTTTCCATGTTCATGAAATGGAAGCCGTCGCCGTCATGATAGAGGAACTGGTACTCGCGGTCCTCGACATGCGCGCGCTCGACCTGGTCGGTGGTCTTGAAGCGCAGCGAGGACTTCACGCCGTCGCTGATCCGCCGCATGTCGATCTGCGTGACCGGGGTGCCCTTGCCCGGATGGATGTTCTCGGCGCTCAGGATGACGTAGAGCTTGTCATCGATGTCGACGATGTTTCCCTTGCGGAGCGAGCTGGCAATGACTTTCACGGGACCTGTTCCTCGATTGATGGGGTGCGCCGTCCGGGGCCGCGGAAGCCCCCTCCCGACCGGAATCTCGGCCCGCAACATAGTCATCCTGCGGCCTCGCGCCAGTGATTTTCGCCATGCCGCCAAGCCGTCTCGGACAGGGTAAATGATCGCCGCTTCGCCCTGGTGGACCCCGGATGTCCACGCCGACCGGCAGGTCTTCCTGCGCGCTCGGGCGCGCATCAAGGCCACCTTGTGCGGGTTCTTCACGGCGCGCGATTTCATCGAGGTCGAATGCGGCATTCTGCAGGTCTCGCCCGGCAACGAGGCGCATCTGCTTGCCTTCCGTACCGTGTTCGCGCAGCCGGAGGGGTCGCGCGCGCCGATCTATCTGAACACCTCGCCGTAATTCGCCTGCAAGATGGTGCTCGCCGCTGGCGAACGCCGGATCTTCGAATTCGCACGCGTTTTCCGCAATCGCGAGCGCGGCGCCCTGCATCATCCGGAATTCACGCTGCTCGAATGGTACCGCGCCGGCGAATCCTACGAGGCGCTGATGCAGGACTGTGCAGCGCTCCTGGCGGCCGCCGCGCAGGCGGTCGGGGCGAAGGCGTTCTCGTTTCGCGGCGCGCAGGCGGATCCGTTGGCCGAGCCGGAGCGTTTGACGGTGGCGGATGCCTTCACGCGCCATGCCGGGATCGATCTGCTGGCGACGCTGCGGGACGGAGAGGGCGATCGCGCCGCGCTCGCCGACGAGGCGCGACGCGCCGGCATACGCTTCGCCGGGGACGACACATGGTCGGACCTGTTCAGCCGCATCCTGGTCGAGAAGGTCGAGCCGCACCTCGGACTGGGACGCGCGACCATCCTCGACGAATACCCGACCGTCGAGGCGGCGCTGGCGCGGCCGACCGCGCACGATCCACGCGTCGCCGAGCGCTTCGAACTGTTCGTCTGTGGTGTCGAAGTCGCCAATGCGTTCGGTGAACTGACCGACGCGGCGGAGCAGCGTCGCCGGTTCGAACGCGAGATGGCGGAGAAGGAATGCCTGCACGGCGAGCGCTACCCGCTCGACGAAGATTTCCTCGCCGCGCTCGCCCGCATGCCGCTGGCCAGCGGCTGCGCGCTCGGCTTCGATCGGTTGGTGATGCTGGCGACGGGCGCCACGCGCATCGAGCAGGTGCTATGGACGCCGATGCCGGAGCGATGGACCTGACCCGGACCGGTGGCTCGCTCCATTTTCGAGGCTTATCCCATGAGAACTGCCCGCAAGATCCTGCATCGTCCGGCGGAGCTTGTCGAAGCCGGCCTGGTCCCGCCCGAACGCCGCGCGGCGCTCGAGACGGTCGCGGCGCGCTACGCGGTGGCGATCACTCCGGCATTAGCCGAACTGATTAATCCGGCCGATCCGAACGATCCGATCGCCCGGCAGTTCGTGCCGGATGCGGCCGAAGCGGAGACGCGGCCGGAGGAGCGTGCCGATCCGATCGGCGACGACGCGCACAGCCCGTGCGAAGGGCTCGTGCACCGCTATCCCGACCGCGTGCTGCTCAAGCTCGTGCACGTCTGCCCGGTCTACTGCCGCTTCTGCTTCCGCCGCGAGATGGTCGGACCGCGCGGCCGGCCGACGCTCTCGCCCGCGGCGATTTCCGCCGCGCTCGACTACATCGCGGCGTATCCGCAGATCTGGGAGGTGATCCTCACCGGCGGCGACCCGCTGGTGCTCTCGGCGCGGCGGTTGCGCAGTGTCATGCGCCGGCTTGCCGCCATCGAGCACGTCAAGGTCGTCCGCGTGCACACGCGCGTGCCGGTGGCCGACCCCACGCGCATCACGCCCGACCTGGTCGACGCGCTGCGGGTCGAGGGCAAGGCTACTTACGTGGTGCTGCACGCCAATCACGCGCGCGAACTGACGCCAGCGGCGCGCGTCGCCTGCGCGCGCTTCGTCGATGCCGGCGTGCCGATGCTGAGCCAGAGCGTGCTGCTTGCCGGCGTCAACGACGACGCCGAGACGCTTGCGGCACTGATGCGGGCGCTGGTCGAGAGCCGGGTGAAGCCCTACTACCTGCACCACGCCGACCTCGCGCCCGGCACCGCGCATCTGCGCACCACGATCGCGGCCGGGCAGGAGGTGATGCGGGCGCTGCGCGGGCGTGTCTCCGGCCTGTGCCAGCCGACCTATGTGCTCGACATTCCGGGCGGCTTCGGAAAGGTGCCGGTGGGGCCGTGTTATCTGGGCGACGCAGGGGAGGCGGGTAGCTATCAGATCGAGGACCCGCAGGGGCGGCGGCACGCGTACCCGCCGGAGGGATGAGGCAGGCGGCAAAGCTGCTGTCTTCTATCCAACTATGCGCTGATGAGAAGACGTCCTTCGCGCTCCTCGTTTTGGTCTTCGGGTTCGATGATTTTGATTTCCACGTCCCTGCCGAGCGCTCTGACAAAGCCCAGCAATCGTTCCAGGGAAAATCCGTCGAAGCGGCCTCGAAGTATTTTGGACACATCGGGTTGAGCGATGCCCATTTTGGAAGCGGCTTGTTTCTGATTGAGCCTTCGGCGCTTGATTGCGTCGCTGATCAAAAGGACGATCTGGGCTTTCAGCATGTGCTCGTCGGCATCGGGCAGGCCAATGTCGGCAAAGACGTTCCCGCTGCCGCGAGTGACGGTGAGATCCTCTTTTTTCATGATTTATCTCTCCCGGGCCGTTCGATCTGCTTTTTGCCTTGGTAGTTTTCCTCGTAATGCGTTTGAGCGATTTTCAATCGCTCCCTGATGCGGTCGATATCCTGTCTTGGCGTCGCTCTGCCCCGCTTGGATTTTTTCTGGAAGGCGTAGAGGACGTACACGACACCCGCGAATTTGACGGTGTAGACGGCGCGATAGGTGCTGCCGTCGAAATCTTCCACGACTTCCAGGACGCCAGCCCCGCCAAAGCCATTGAGCGGCTTCGCGTCGAGATGTTTTTCACCTTTCTGCGCGAGCAGGATCGCGTAACCAAAGACGGATCGAACAGGCTTCGGGAGCGACCTCAGCTCTCTCAGGGAAGAACTGACGAATTCGACGGGCCGTTTGGCGGCCGCAGGGTCCGTGATCACCGCCAGGACCCTATAGCAGAATTACTATAATCGGATTTGGTCGAGCCACAAGTCACATTGGGGGCCGCTCGCTGACTCGACTCTAGGGAACAAAACAGGTACACAAAATCATAGAACAAGTAAAGAACAAAGCTTCCGGGATCGCAGATGGCCTCTGCCGCTTCCAGCCCTCTCCAGCAGCTTCGGCAACGCATTGCCGGGCTGGAGGGGCGTGTTCTTTCTCCTGAAATATCCGGCGCGCTTCCTTTCCAGATAAGCCCGCTCGATGTCATGCTTGGCGGCGGGCTTGCGCTCGGCGCCTTCCACGAGATCGCGCCGGCCAGTCAGGTCCATTACGGCGCGGCGGCCGGGTTCGCCCTGGCGCTGGCGAGCCGGGCGCGGACCTGCCATGGCGGCGACGTCGTGTGGGTCGAGACCCCTTTTGCCGCCGCGGAAGCGGGGCGGCCTTACGGTCCCGGGCTCGCCGCGTTCGGGTTGCCGATGGAGCGCTTCGTTCTCGTGCGGGCCCCGCGTCCGCGCGACATCCTGTGGGCGACCGAAGAGGCGCTGGCCTGCCGCGGCACCGCCGCCGTCATCGCCACGCTCACGCAGGACAGCGCCGTCGATCTGACCGCCAGCCGCCGGCTCGCGCTTGCCGCCCGGGCGCACGGCGGGCTCGGCCTGCTGCTGCAACCGCGTCCCGCGCCGCAGCCGAGCGCGGCCGAG
>CAYVBN010000104.1:0-1531 GCA_964449645.1 uncultured Hyphomicrobiales bacterium | reverse complement strand
GCGCAGCAGGTTGTCCTTGAAGGTGCGGGCCGCGCGGGCGGCGTCGCCCACCTCGTCGCCGCGTCCCGCATAGGGGATCTCCACCCCTTTGTCGCCCTGCGCCAGCGCCAGCAGGACCTCCCCAATCCGACGGATGGGCTTGGCGATATTGAACATCGAGAACACTGCGGATCCGACCAGGACCAGGAGCACGAACACGCCGGTGGTGAGATTGATCCATTCGGCGCGGGTGGTTTCCGCCTCGAACTGCGCTCGCACCTCGTCCGAACGGCGGTTGACGTCGGTCTTCAACTGCTCGGTGAGATCGCCGGCCTGCAGGCGTGCCGGATCGGCGCGATCCTTCATGATGCCGTTCTGTTGATTGATCTTCGCGAACGTCTTGGCGACGACCTCGCTGTATTGCGGGACGTCCTTCATCAGGTCATCGATCGACGCGAGGACGGTCTGATCGGAGGTCATGCCCCGCGCCTGTTCGAGCAGCTTGAGCGACGCCTTGATCGAATTCTGCAGGCGCCCGGGAATGTCGCTGTCGCTGCGCACGAGATAGGCCCAGAACAGAAGCCGGGCCTGCTTGAACTCCGAGTCGGCGTGCTCCAGGGTCCGGACCATCTCGGCGTTGCCGGCGACGGCCGGACTCTTCAGAAGCGGGTTGAGCTTCTTCGGCCAGTCGAGCCCGAGCTTGGCCTGCAGGTTACGCAGGTCGATGTACTGCTTCTGCAGCAGCGCGATCTGGTTGCTTGCCGCCATGAAGGTGTTTTGAAGATCGCGCACCTGCGTGAGCTGCGTGCGGATGTCCGGCGCCATCGCCTTGCTCGTCGCGTCGTCGAGCGCCTTGTTGCCGTTGTCGCTGATCTCCTTGAGACGCGGCAGCGCTTTGTCGACCTCCTCGGTCGACAGCGCATTGCGGACGTTGCGGTCGTTGATGATGGCTCGGCGCAGCTCGAGCTCGGCGCGCAGCACGGCCTTCACCAACTCGTCGGCATCGCCGGCCCGATGGCTGAGTTCGCGGCTCAGTCGGGTCACGTGGACCTGATTGCCGAGCATCCCCAGCATGAGCACGACGCCGATTCCGGCGGTCGCCGCCATCTTCGCGCCGATACGGAATTTCCAGTTGAACATGTAGTCCTCGCCCCGTTCGATTCCGGGCCACATGCTCGGGTTTCGACCCTGAAAATTCGTTTAAGACACAGCCCCGGTTAGGAAAAAATCCGCGCGCGCACGGACCGCGTGCGGTAATCGGGACAATTCGCCCCGACGACGGCGTCGCAGGAGACTCCGAGACGCGCAGAATTTTCGGATCCCGAAATAGTTCGTCCCGCCGGCGGTCAAGCCGCGGGCGGGACGAACATGCGACGGACGATGATGAGAAAACGATCCGCGCGTTACGCGACGCGGACGGTTGAGAGGAACTTGTCGACCTCGAGCTTGAGGTGGTTGCTTTCTGTGGCGAGGGCGCGGGCGGAGCCGAGCACCTGGGCGGAGGCGGAGCCGGTCTCGGAAGCGCCGCGGTTGACGTCGCCGATATGGGTGA
>CAYVBN010000103.1:0-3931 GCA_964449645.1 uncultured Hyphomicrobiales bacterium | reverse complement strand
GATTCCGATTTTGCCGTCCGATCGCCGAGGGCTCCCGACGTTCCGATCACATCGACGACCGCGCGCTCAACGTTGCGGAGTGGGTCGTCTATGACGCACTCTGTGCCGATTGCGGCGCGATGGTGCGGCGAGGATAGGCGGAGGGCCGGAGGCCTGTTCGCGTATTGATGCCGCCGGCCGCGCGGCCGGCGTCTCTGTGGGCACGAAGGCCCGCTCGCGTGCGTGGCTGCTTATCGCGGCTTGAGGCCGGCCGTCTGCGCGGCCGCGCGCATCTGCTCGTAGTCGGTGCGGATGAACTTGGCGAAGCCTTCCGAGGTCATCTGCTCGGGCGTCGCGACTTCCGAACCGAGATCCTCCAGCTTCTTGCGTGCGACGGCGCCGCCGACGCCGGTCTCAACCGCCTTCTGCAATTGCGCGATGATCTCGGCCGGCGTGCGCGCCGGCGCAAGGACGCCGATGTAGCTCTGGGCGGTGAAATCCTTCACGCCGCCTTCGATGAAGGTCGAGATATCGGGCGCGAGCTTCGAGCGCTGCGCCGAGGCGACCGCGATGATGTGCGCCTTACCGCCCTTGTGCATCTGCAGCGCGGTCGAGAATTCGGTCATCGCGCCGTCGACGCTGCCGCTGAGCAGGTCGGGCATCAGCGCGCCGCCGCCCCGATAGGGCACGTGCGTGATCTGCGCGCCCGACGCCGCCTTGAACCGCTCGAGCGTCATGTGGGTGGCGCTGCCGACGCCGCTGGTGGCGATGGTCAGCGGTCGCGTCTTCGACAGCGCGATCAGTTCCGGCAGCGTCTTGACCTTGACGGCGTTGGCGAGAATGAGCGCGTGCGGCACGTAGCTCGTGAGCGCGACCGGCGCGAAGTCCTTCAGCGGATCGTAGGAGAGGTTCGCCTGCACGAACGGATTGACCGTGAGCGGCCCGTTCGAGCCGACGAGCAGCGTGTAGCCGTCCGGCTGCGCGCGCGCGACCGCTTCCGCCCCGATGCTGCCGCCGGCGCCGCCGCGGTTCTCGACCACGATCGTCCCGTGCAGGACCTGCGACATCGCGTCGCCGACGAGGCGGCCGACGATGTCGGCATTCCCGCCCGCCGAGAACGGCACGATCATGTGGATCGGGCGCTCCGGGAAGGCCGCGAAGGCGGCCCGCGGCAGAAGGGCCGCTGCGATCGGCGCGAGGCCGAGTTGGGCAATCAGGGTGCGGCGTGAAACGCTCATCGGTCATCCTCCCATTTCGTTCTTGCCGGTTTGGCGCTGTCGGGTCGGCGCCGCCTTCGCCAGGCTGGTCGCTCGCGAATTCGCGGTCACACTACCTAACAACCCTCTATTTTCAACATTGATAATCACAATGTAGGCTATTCGTCGCAGGAATGATCAACGCGTGGGCTGCATGAATCTCAGCAATATCGATTTCAATCTGCTTAAGGTGCTCGACGCAATTGTCACCGAACGGAACGTCACGCGCGCCGGCAAGCGGCTGGGACGCTCGCAGCCGGCCGTGAGCAATGCGCTCCAGCGGCTGCGCCGCCTGCTCGGCGACGATGTGCTCGTGCGCGGCCCGCACGGATTCATGCTCACGCCGCGCGCCGACGCCATGCGCGAGCCGTTGCGCGAGGCGATCTCGCTGGTCGAAAGCTGTCTCGCCGAGGAGCCGAAGTTCGATCCGGCCAGCGCCACGGGAGTCTTCCGTCTGAGCACGCCGGACCGTCTGAGCCTCGCGCTGGTACCCCCGTTGCTGGCGCGGCTGCAGAAACTCGCGCCCAACATGGCCCTGCAGGTGGTGACGGCCGACCGTCAGCAGGCGATCGATCTGCTCGATCAGGACCGGACCGACCTCGCGCTCGGCTGGCTCGACCGGAAGCCCGGACACTTCAGCGCCGAGCCGATGCTGGAGGAGAGCCTGTTCTGCGTGTTCCGGCGCGAGCACCCGATCCTGAAGCGCGGCACGAAATTCGACATGGGCACGGTGCTGTCGTTTCCCCACCTCGTGGTCAGCGCCACCGGCAACCGCCGGGCGATCTTCGACGAACTTTTGGCGCGCCACGGCCTGCGCCGTCACGCGCTCGTGGCGGTGACGAATTTCACCGCCGTGCCCTCGCTGCTGAGCCGCAGCGACATGATCGGCGTCTTCACAAAGCTCGCCGCCGACGTGTTCCAGAAGTCGTACAACCTGGCGAAGCGGCCCGTGCCGCTCGACGTCGGCAAGATCGCCACCGACATGGTCTGGCACGTCCGCTACGACCGCGACAGAAAGCACCTCTGGCTGCGCGAGCAGATCAAGGCGGTCTACCGGAGTTTCTGATCGGCGCGTTTCGCGGCCGGCCATCGCCCGCCGATCGGGCGCGGCTCAGTGTGCCGCCTGATGATGCTTCGCCAGGAACGCGCGCGTGCGGCTGTGCGCGGTCTTCGCCGCCTCTTCCACGTAGGTCGGCCGCACGTCGTTGGCGAAGGCGTGACCGGCCTCGTAGATGTAGGTCTCGGCGGTTGGGAAGGCGCGGCGCACGGCCTCGATCGTCTCGGGCGGCGAGTTCGGATCTTTCGCGCCGAAGTGGAACAGCAGCGGACATCTGGGCCGCAGGTCGAGATAGGTCGGCAGGCGCGTGCCGTAGAACGCAATGGCGCCGCGCAGGTCGAGGTCCGCCGCCGCGCGCACGATGACGCCGCCGCCCCAGCAGAAGCCGAGCACGCTCACGCCGTGCGCGCCGCGCACGCGTTCGACGGCCGCGCCCACGTCGAGGATCACCTTGTCGAGCGGAAGGCCGTAGGCGAGATCGCGGCCGCGGTCTCCCTCGCTGAACGGCACGACCGTGCCGGGCGCCACGCGATCGTACACGCACGGAAAGATCGTGTCGTATCCGGCGCGCGCGTAATCGCGCACGACGGACCTGAGCTGATCGGTGAGGCCGAAGATTTCCTGCAGGATGACGAGGCCGCCGCGGCTCGCTCCCCGGGGGAGCGCCCGGAAGGCCTCGAGCGTGAAGCCGTCGGCGGCCCTCAATGTCAGCGTCTCTTCGACGATCTCGCGTGCGTCGCTGGCCAATGTCATGTCGTCGGTCCGTGTTCAGGGCAGGACTGCGGGCGGCTGCGGTATCCGGAGAGAAGTTGCACGGCGGGCCGCCATCGCTCGGCCGCACGATAGGGACTGTCCCCTCATGCGCCTAATTGATCCTTCATATGAGCGGCATTCGCCAAGTGAATTCGTCTCCGGGGCGCGCCCGTGCCCTGGAAACGCCTCGCGCCATCGATGCAGGGCCTGGCAGGCGGTGAGGCTTCCGCTGGCGACGAATAATCCAATCGGATGAATACGTTGTGGGAATCGACTCGCATGCGGTGCGGGCGAATTTGCTCCGCCATCGCGCGGCACGGCGCGATGGCTCGCGTTCGTACCGTGCCCTCTCGCCCCTCCGTCCGGGACCGCCTAGATTGGGCGCCCGTCACGCCCTGAGTCGCCCATGCCCGTCCGCCAGCTCGACCCCGGCATCGTCAACCGTATCGCCGCCGGCGAGGTGGTCGAGCGGCCGGCGAGCGTCGTCAAGGAGCTCGTCGAGAACGCGCTCGATGCCGGTGCGCGGCGCATCGAGGTGATGAGCGAGGGCGGCGGGCGGCGGCGCATCACCATCGTGGACGACGGCGCCGGCATGACGCGCGCGGATTTGGCGCTCGCGGTCGAGCGCCACGCGACCTCGAAGCTGCCGGACGACGATCTCCTCGCCATCCGCACGCTCGGCTTTCGCGGCGAGGCGCTGCCGTCGATCGGCGCCGTCGCGCGCCTGAGCATCACGACGCGCCACGCCGGCGAGCCGCATGCCTGGTTGATCGAGGTCGATGCCGGCGCGAAGTCCGACCTGAAGCCCGCGGCGCTCGGGGAGGGCACGCGGGTCGAGGTCCGCGACCTGTTTTACGCGACGCCCGCGCGGCTGAAATTTCTCAAG
>CAYVBN010000102.1:0-2190 GCA_964449645.1 uncultured Hyphomicrobiales bacterium | reverse complement strand
GGGCGCGACGCTCGCCTTCGAGGAGGGGCGCAGGAATGCCCGTTGACCGGGGTCCGCCGCCTCGTCATGGTCCGGCCGAGGATTGCCCGTGAACGTCAACGCCGCCACCGCTCCCAATCCCGTCGTCGCCGTCGGCTCGGTCCGCATCGGCAACGCGCTGCCGCTCGCGCTCATCGCTGGGCCGTGCGCGCTCGAAAGCCGCGATCACGCGCTCGAGACGGCATCGGCCCTCAAGGAGATCGCCGGCAAGCTTGGCATCGGCCTCGTCTACAAGACCTCTTTCGACAAGGCGAACCGCACGAGCGGGCGCAGCGCGCGCGGGATCGGGCTCGAAGCGGCGCTGCCGATCTTCGCGGACATCCGCGAGACGCTTGGGCTTGCGGTGCTCACCGACGTGCACGAGCCGGGGCAGTGCGCGCGCGTGGCGCAAGCCGTCGACGTGCTGCAGATCCCGGCCTTCCTGTGCCGGCAGACCGACCTCGTCGTCGCCGCCGCCGAGACCGGGCGCGTGGTGAACGTGAAGAAGGGCCAGTTCTTGGCGCCCTGGGACATGGCGAACGTGGTCGCCAAGATCACGGGCGCCGGAAACCGCAACGTGCTCGTGACCGAGCGCGGCGCCTCGTTCGGCTACAACACGCTCGTCAGCGACATGCGGGCGCTGCCCATCCTGGCGCAGAGCGGCGCGCCGGTTGTGTTCGACGCGACCCATTCGGTGCAGCAGCCGGGCGGGCAGGGCACGTCGTCCGGCGGCGAGCGCCAGTTCGTCCCGGTGCTCGCGCGGGCGGCCGCGGCGGTCGGGGTCGCGGCCGTCTTCATCGAGACGCACCAGGATCCGGACCGCGCGCCGTCGGACGGTCCCAACATGATCCCGCTGCGCGATCTGCCCCGCCTCCTGCAGACGCTTCAGGACCTCGACCAGATCGCCAAATCGGAACGGTAGCCCGGGCAGGACTGCCCCCCGCCGTCGTCGGGTGAGGCATTCGCGGCTCGGGGGACCTCCTCTGTGGTTTTTTACGCTAAGCGGATGGGTCTTTCGTCGGTCGCGCACTCCTCGGACCTTCCCGCACACCGCTCATGAGCCCTTCTTCCCACGATCCCCAACGATGTCGCGCGTTCTGACTCACGTCAGCCTGATCGGCTTTGCCACCGCACTGTCGGCGCGCGCCGTCGATCCGATCATCCCGCAGATCGCCGCCGACCTCGCGGTCGAGCCGGAGAAGGTCGCGCTCCTGTCGAGCGCGTTCGCCCTGCCGTTCGCGATCGTTCAACCGATCCTCGGGCCGATGGCCGACATGTTCGGCAAGATCCGGCTGATGTTCGCATGCCTGCTGGTGCTTATCGCCGCTTCGATCGCCTGCGTGGTGGCGTCCGGATTTTCGACCCTGATGGCGGCGCGCATCGTGGCCGGGATAGCGACGGGCGGCATTTTCCCGGTCGGCCTGGCGATCGCGGGCGATCTCGTGCCGGTCGACAAGCGGCAGGTGGCGATCGGCCGGCTGCTCGCCGTCGTCATCACCGGAAACCTGCTCGGCGCCTCGCTGTCGGGCGCGGTCGGCGACCTGTTCGGCTGGCGGGCGGTGTTCCTGGCGGTCACGGCCGGAGGGCTGTTCGCGCTCATCAGCGCGACGATCGGCTTGCGCGGCGTGGTGGTCGGCCAAACGCTCGGATTTGATCTGCGAACGATCCTCAGCGGGTACCTCGGCATTTTCGCCAATCCGCGTGCCAAGGCGTGCTACGGCGCGGTGTTCGTCGATGGGATCGCGGTGTTCGGGGCCTTTCCGTTCGTCGCGCTGCTGCTGGCGGCGAGCGGCGAGACCCGCGCGGCGATCGCCGGGCTCGTTCTCGCCGGCTTCTCGATCGGCGGGCTCGTCTATTCGCTCGGCGTGCCGATCATGCTCGGCCGCTGGCGGCCCGAGCATCTTATGGTGGGCGGCGGCGTGCTCGCGGCGCTGGCGCTCACCTTCGCGTCGCTCGGCCCGGCGTGGCCGTTGCAGTTCCTCGCCTTCACGCTGCTCGGGATCGGCTTCTACACCTTCCATGCCTCGATCCAGGTGGAGGCGACCGAGCTTTCCGCCACCGCGCGCGGGGCGGCCACATCCCTGCATTCGCTGTTCTTCTTTCTCGGCCAGGCAGCCGGGCCGGCGCTTTACGGCCTCGGCTTCGCCAGCGTCGGGTCCGGCCCGTCGCTCA
>CAYVBN010000101.1:0-5365 GCA_964449645.1 uncultured Hyphomicrobiales bacterium | reverse complement strand
CATTTCGGCGCGCTGTGCGCGTCGGGCTGGCACACCGCCGCGGTGTGCATGCGGCACATCGTCGAGGCGCGCCGGCGCGAGCAGGACGCGCGACGCGCGCGCGGCGAACCGGTTGCCCGCACCGGCCCGTCGCCGGGCGTGCGCGACCTGCGCTGGCTCAAGCCGGTCTATGCCGGCGACACCGTCGCGTTCCGCAGCGAAGTCACCGCGCTGCGGCCGGTGCGACGACCCGGCTGGGGCCTGATGATGGCGCTCCACACCGGCACCAACCAGCACGGCGTGTGCGTCATCTCCTTTCTCGGCAGCGTGTTCGTGGAGCGCCGGCCGGGATGAATTCCTGATGCGGAGCACCGCCCGTCTCTTGCGCCCGGCCCATCACCTTCATAACTATTGCGCATCAAATTCTTTGCTCGATCTGCATGGGGTGTTCCATGGATCCCCTCAAGCTCATGGCCCTTGACCGTGACGATCTTGAGATCGTCTCGGCCCATCTGCAGGACGCCGTGGTGAAGGTCTCGGACGTGATCTGGCGTCCGGCGGAGAAGCGGATGGTCGTGGGGCTCAACCGGTTCGACTGGGAAGGCGCGGCCTGCGGCACACCACAATACCAGCGCCGCCGCTCGGCCCTGCGCTTCGATCGCGTCAGCGCGGTGAAGTGCCGGAACGTCTGCTCGGCCGACAAGAACGTCGTGCTCAACCTGCTCGCAGTCGAGTTCGAGGAGACGAACGCGCCGGGCGGGGTGGTGACGCTGATCTTCTCGGGCGGCGCCGCCTTGCGCCTCGAGGTCGAGTGCATCGAATGCGAGCTCGCCGACCTCGGCCCGGTCTGGTCCACCACGGTGTGTCCGGCCCATGCGGCCGAGGTCATCGCGGCGAAAACGGCCTAGGCGCGGTTTGCGCACGGTCGCGCTTAACATCGTGACCGGGCGCAGATTTTTCCCGTAAACCGCGTGCAGTTCGCCGGAGGGTGGGCTGCCGCATGCGATCCGACCGCCGGGTGATCGGCGCGCGTTCAGGCGGCATGGGGGCAGGGTTGACGCGCCCGCGGCAGCACGTCATTGAGCCTGCGCCGGGCTTGCAATCCCCCCGGCCGGGTGCCCCATGCCGATCCGTCTCGACAGCCGCAGCGCCGATTTCGCCGCGCGTTTCCGCGCTTTCCTGGCCACCAAGCGCGAGGCTGCGCAGGACGTCGAAGAGACGGTGCGCGGCATCGTGGCCGACATCATCGGGCGCGGCGACCGCGCGTTGTTCGAGCTCACCGCCCGGTTCGACCGCGTCGACCTCGCCAAGGCGGGCCTGCGGGTCACCGCCGCCGAGATCGCGGCGGCGCTCGCCGTGTGCGACCGCGCGGCCCTCGACGCACTGTCGTTCGCATGCGACCGCATCGAGGCCTATCACCGCCGGCAACTGCCGAAGGACGACCGCTTCACCGACCCGCTCGGGGTCGAGCTCGGCTATCGCTGGACGCCGATCGAGGCGGTCGGGCTCTACGTGCCGGGCGGCACCGCCGCCTATCCGTCCTCGGTGCTGATGAATGCCGTGCCCGCGAAGGTGGCGGGCGTCGCGCGTCTCGTCATGGTGGTGCCGGCGCCCGGCGGCAAGCTCAGCCCGCTCGTGCTCGCGGCGGCGAAGCTCGCGGGGGTCGACGAGATCTATCGCATCGGCGGCGCCCAGGCGGTCGCCGCGCTTGCCTACGGCACCGAGACGATCCGGCCGGTCGACAAGATCGTCGGGCCGGGCAATGCCTATGTGGCGGCGGCGAAGCGCCTCGTCTTCGGCAAAGTGGGCATCGACATGATCGCCGGGCCATCCGAGGTGCTGATCCTCGCCGACGGCAGCGCCAATCCGGACTGGATCGCCGCCGATCTCCTGGCGCAAGCCGAGCATGACACGGCGGCGCAATCGATCCTTGTCACCGACGACGCGGCGCTCGCTGGCGAGGTCGAGAAAGCGGTCGTGGCGCAGCTCACGACCTTGCCGCGCGCCGAGGTGGCGGGGACCTCGTGGCGCGATTACGGGGCGATCATCCTGGTCGAGACGCTCGATGCCGCCGTGCCGCTCGTCGACGCGGTGGCGCCGGAGCATCTCGAGATCGTCACCGCCGACCCCGAGCGGCTTGCGGCAAAAATCCGCAATACTGGCGCGATGTTTCTCGGCGCGTACACGCCCGAGGCGATCGGCGACTATGTGGCGGTCTCGAACCACGTGCTGCCGACGGCGCGTTCGGCGCGCTTTTCCTCCGGCCTCGGCGTGCTCGACTTCATGAAGCGCACGTCGATCTTGCGTTGCGGGGTGGACGAGCTGCGCAAACTGGCGGGCGCCGCGATCGCGCTCGGCGAGGCCGAGGGCCTCGACGCGCATGCGCGATCGGTCGCGATCCGACTGAACAGATGACGCGCGAGAGCGAATCGTCCGGCGCATCCCACCGTCGCCTCGTGAAGGTGACGCTCGACGAAGGTTCGATCGGTCGCTCCGGCCCGGATGTCGAGCACGAGCGCGCCATCGCCATCTACGATCTGCTCGAGGAGAACGAGTTCTGCCCGGTCGGTCACGACGACGGGCCGTTCACGCTGCATCTCTCGATCGCCGATCACCGGCTCGTGTTCGACGTGCGTCACGTCGATGGCGCGCCGATCATCGCGCACCACCTCTCGCTCACGCCGTTCCGCCGCATCGTGAAAGACTACTTCATGATCTGCGAGAGCTACTACCGGGCGATCCGCACCGCGACGCCGGCGCAGATCGAGGCGATCGACATGGGACGGCGTGCGCTGCACAACGACGGCTCGGAACTGCTGAAGAAACGCCTCGACGGCAAGATCGAGGTCGACTTCGACACCGCGCGCCGCCTGTTTACCCTCATCACCGTGCTGCACTGGAAGGGTTGAGGGGGCATGGAGGGGCCTCGTCCGGAACGCCCGCAGGCGGTGCTTTTCGCGTGCGGCCTCAACTCCGTCCGCTCGCCCATGGCGGCGGCGCTGTTCGGCCGTCTGTTCGGCCGCAGCGTCTACGTGGGCTCGGCCGGGGTGCGGCGCGGCGAGCTCGATCCTTTCGCGGTCGCCGTGATGGACGAGATCGGCCTCGACATCAGCCGCCACCGGCCGCTGACCTTCGAGGACGTCGAGGAGGCCGAGGGGTTCAATTTCGACCTCATCATCACGCTCGCGCCCGAGGCGCATCACCGCGCGCTCGAGCTCACCCGGATGCTCGCGGCCGACGTCGAATACTGGCCGACGGCCGATCCGGCCGACGTCGAAGGCAACCGCGAGCAGCGGCTCGAGGCTTATCGCGCGGTGCGCGATCAGTTGATGCACCGCATCAAGGAGCGCTTCGCCTGGCGTCCGGGGGGGAACGAGTGAGCATGATCCCGAAAAGTGGCTGCCGGTTTTCGGATAAGATCATGCTCGAGACGATCGGCATGATCCCGAAAAGTGGGTGCCGGTTTTCGGATAAGATCATGCTTGAGACGATCGGCATGATCTCGAAAAGTAGGTGCCGGTTCTCGGATAAGATCATGCGCCGACGAGACGCGCACCCCGTTGTCGAGGAGGGGCGATTCCGCTACGGTCCGCGCCCATTGCCGCATCGACTCGCAACCCGCACGGCCGCATGAGGACGGCCGGGCCTCGGACCGACTGGGCATCGATGACGAAGGAAGAACAGCTCGAATTCCCCGGTGTCGTGACGGAGTTGCTCCCCAACGCCACCTTCCGCGTCAAGCTTGAGAACGACCACGAGATCATCGCCCATACGGCGGGGCGGATGCGCAAGAACCGCATTCGCGTGCTGGCGGGGGACAAGGTTCTGGTCGAGATGACCCCCTACGATCTGACCAAGGGCCGCATCACCTACCGCTTCAAGTAAATCTCACGCGTCTTCGCTCGCGTTCCTGTTTTCGTTCGCGTTTCCCGCAACCGTTGCGAGACCTCTCGCCCCGCAGGCATTCCGATGATCGGCCGGCCGAAATTTGTCCTTGCCTCGGGTTCGCCCCGCCGGCTCACGCTCGTCAACCAGGCGGGTATCGAGCCCGACGCACTGAAACCCGCCGACCTCGACGAGACGCCGCTCAAGGGCGAGCTGCCGCGCGCCTGCGCCAACCGGCTCGCGCGCATCAAGGCGGAGGCGGCGCTCGAGGCCGTGCGCGCCGACGAGGAGCTGCGGGGTGCCTACATCCTCGCCGCCGACACGGTGGTGGCGGTCGGCCGGCGCATCCTGCCCAAGGCCGAGCTGCTCGACGAGGCGGCGCAGTGCCTGCGGCTTCTTTCCGGCCGCAACCACCGCGTCTACACGGCGGTGTGCCTCGTCACCCCGAAGGAGGGGTTTCGCCAGCGCCTGGTCGAGACGCGCGTGCGCTTCAAGCGGCTCTCGGAGCAGGACATCGACGCCTATCTGGCCTCAGGCGAATGGCGGGGCAAGGCCGGCGGCTATGCGGTGCAGGGCCTCGCCGGGACGTTCGTCGTCAAGATCGTCGGGTCCTACACCAACGTGGTCGGCCTGCCGTTGTACGAGAGCGTCGCCATGCTGGCGGGCGAGGGCTATCCGATCCACTTCGGCTGGCTCAACGCGGCGGCCGTGGCGGTTTGAGCGGGTGCACGGGCCCGGTCGCTCTCGTCCTAGAGCATCTCCGGCCGGAACTTCGCGCGCCGGCTGATGATGCGGCCCGAGAGCATGAATTCGCCGTCGCCCAGATAATGCAGCGTCTGCGGATGCGCGGGCGTCCGCGCCACATGCGCCTTCACCACCTCGAAGATGAAGAAATTGTACCGGTCGACCAACGCATCGTCGGCAAGGCGGCATTCGAAGTTCGCGTGACACTCCGCGATCAGCGGCGCTGCGACCATGTGCGCCGTCTCGGCGGTGAGGCCGAAGTGGTCGAACTTGTCGATCTCCGCCCCGGTCGTGTTGCCGATTCCGACGACCGTGTCGGTCAGCGCCGTGGTCGGCAGGTTGATCACGCATTCGCTGCTCCGGCGGATCAGTTCGAAGCTGTGATTGCCGGCGGCGATGACGCAACCGACGAGCGCGGGCGAGAACTCCATGACGCTGTGCCAGCCCATCGTCATGATGTTGCGCGTGCCACGGAACGCCGACGACCCCAGGACGATCGGACCCGGCTCGAGATAGTGGCGCACGCGTGCGACCGGAAAGTCGACCTTGTCCTTGTGCCTGGTCATCGGCGGCTCCTCTGCGTGCCTACGGTTCTTTCGCCCGTCATTGTTTCAACCGGGACGTCGGTGAGACGCCGATCGGCCGCGCGCCTGCTGCGGATGGCGCCGCGCCGGTGCGTCCGCCAGGGCCGAGCAGGGCGTCCTTCCCGAGGCGGGCGACGCGCATCGGCGCGGGGCCGGGCTGCCTCCGTCTGCCC
>CAYVBN010000100.1:0-1599 GCA_964449645.1 uncultured Hyphomicrobiales bacterium | reverse complement strand
TGATGCGGATCCCACCATCCATCGGCGTGCTCGCCGCACTCGTGTTCGCCCTGGCCGGCACCCCGGCGGCCGCACAGCAGACCGTCAAGATCGGCACCGGCTTCGGTCTCGCCTTTCTCCCGCTTTATCTGATGGACGAGCTCCAGCTCGTTGAGAAGCACGCGAAAGAGGCGGGGCTCGACGTGAAGGCGAGCTACGTGCGCGTCTCCGGCTCCGGTCCCATGCAGGATGCGATCCTTTCTGGCGCGGTCGACATGGGGCCTTACGGCGTGCCCCAATTGCTGCTCGCCTGGGAGAAGGCGAGGGGGACGCCGCAGCAGATGTTCGCCGTCTCGGGCGTCGCCACCCTGCCGGCGACGCTCGTCACCAATGACCCCAACATCCGGTCGTTGCGCGACGTGAGGCCGACGGACCGGATCGCAATGCCGGCCTTGCTGTCGCCGCAGATGTATATGCTGCAGATGGCGGCGGAGAAGACGTTCGGTCGTGGGCAGCACCATCGGTTCCGCTCGCAAGCCGTCGCCAAGACGAATCCCGAGTCGCTGAAGGCGGTTCTCTCTCGAACGTCGGACGTGACACTCTATTTTTCCACTCCGCCTTACAGCCAGGCGGCGCTCAAAAATCCTGGCGTTCACGTCGTCCTGACGTCGTCGGACGTATTTGCCGGCAAGTCGTCCCTCATCGTCCTCAGTGTCACCAAGCGCTACATCGACGCACATCCGAAGATGCCGGATGTGATCGTCAGGGCGATCGACGAAGCGGCCGCGGTCATCCGTGACGATCCCGGACGCGCCGCCGCGATCTATCTCAAGCACGAGCCGCTTGCGGGCTTCGATGTTGCGGCGATCGAAGCGATCCTGCGGCGCGACAAGGACGAGTTCGGCTCGTCGGTGCACGGCATCCAGGCTTATGCCGATGTCATGAGCCGCCTCGGCCAGCTCAAATCGCCGCCGCGGAGCTGGAAGCAGGTCGTGACGCCGCCGATCGCGAACCTGCCCGGAAGCTGAGCCCGCCGATCCCGGTCTCCATCCGAAGCCGGCTCGCCTGAATGTGGGTGAGGCGAGCGCAGCGGTGTCTTCGCCGTGGGCTGATGCCCGCGCGGTTGGCGTCGTCGAGAGTTGACGGCCTGCGGGGTTTTCCTCACCTTCGCGCGGTCGACGACGTGAGAGGAAGCTGCCGTGTGTCTGCATTGCGGATTGAGGCCGTTCGGACTTGTGGCGCCGGCCCGCGTGCACGAATTCATCGCGGCCGATGCGGCGGCCCGGATTTATGCGAGCCCGAAGACGGTCACAGAAGAGACGAGCGGATTCGCGGGCACGGACCACACCCGCCCGGCCGAGTTTCTGATCGAGAACGCCAAGGTCCTCACCCTCGATCCGAGGCAGCCCGAGGCCGAGGCGATCGCGACCGCCCGCGGCCGGATCATCGCCGTCGGGTCGCGCCATGACCTCGAGGCGCTGCGCACGGCCGAGACCGTCGTGATCGATGCCGGCAGGCGTTCGGTTATTCCGGGCCTCAACGACTCGCACACGCATTTCATTCGCGGCGGGCTGACCTATTCGCAGGAATTGCGCTGGGACGGCGTGCCGTCGCTCGCCG
>CAYVBN010000099.1:0-3251 GCA_964449645.1 uncultured Hyphomicrobiales bacterium | reverse complement strand
CTGCGCGCGCGCGCCTTCATCGAGCGCCGCGTCCGGCTCGAGCGCCTGCTCGCGCGGCTGTCCTCGCCGCGCATCTACCTCTCGCCGCTGGTGCCGTTCGCCACCTGGGAGGATCTCGCCCGCGCCCGCGCCGAGCCGCTCGCGGCCGGCGCCGGCGATGATGCCGCGGCGGTCGAGGGCGTGATGCTCAAGCGGCGCGACTCGCTCTATCTGCCCGGCCGACCGAAAGGGCCGTGGTGGAAATGGAAGCGCGATCCGTTCGTGGTCGACGCCGTGCTGATGTATGCCCAGCGCGGGCACGGAAAGCGCTCCTCGTTCTATTCCGATTACACGTTCGGAGTCTGGGCAGGCGCCGACGGCGCCGAGGACCTGGTGCCGGTCGGCAAGGCCTATTTCGGCTTCACCGATGCCGAGCTCGCCGAGATCGACCGCTTCGTGCGGCGGAACACGGTCGACCGTTTCGGTCCGGTGCGGGAGGTCGTGCACGAGCGCGACCGCGGGCTGGTGTTCGAGGTCGCCTTCGAGGGGCTGCAGCGCTCGACCCGGCACAAGTCGGGCGTGGCGATGCGGTTTCCGCGCATCAGCCGGTTGCGGTGGGACAAGCCGCCGCGCGACGCCGATCGCCTCGAGGCCCTGTTGAAATTGCTGGACACGCGGAACAAGCCGGGGTGAGAAGAGACATGCGTCAGACACCGTGGAGTTCGAGCCCCTATGATAAAGTGCCCGCCGACTCGATCGGGAGAAACCGGATGTCCAACGGGACGATGAGCCGCTTTTTCGGAGGACCGCCGCTCGCCGTGATGCTGCGGCTGGTGCTCTTGTCGATTCTCGTCGGCTTCATCCTGGTCGCGCTCGGGCTCGACCCGTGGAACATCTTCTACAGCATCGAGCGGCTGCTGCGGACCGTGTGGAACATGGGGTTCGACGCGCTGGTGTGGCTGTGGCGCTATTTCCTGCTCGGTGCCGTGCTGGTGATCCCGATCTGGCTGATCATGCGCCTCATCAAGGCGCCGAGCGGCCGGATCTAGAGCATGATTGTTTTGTTTGGAATCGCCGCGAATGCGGCGTGCTCCCTCTCCCAGGAGAGATGATTCGAGCGCGTGGCGATGCAGTCTGAAGCGAGCACAGCCTAAGAAGGCTCACGCCGGCCACGACTCCGCCGTCATCGCCGCCGCATCGGTGCCGACCAGATCGGCCCACGTGCCGCTGGGCGTCGTGTCGAGCGCCTGCAGGAACGCGGCCTTGATGGCCGGCACCAGACCGATGCCGTGAAACACCAGTCCGGAATACAACTGGATCAGTGAGGCGCCGGCGCGAATCTTCGCGACCGCGGTTTCACCCGAATCGATGCCGCCGACTCCGACGATCGGGAACGCGCCTTCGACCCGCACGTAGGTCTCGGCCAGCATGCGGGTCGCCAGCGGGAACAGCGGCTTGCCGGACAGGCCGCCGGCCTGTTTGGCCGTGCGATGCTCGCGCAGTCCGGGCGGGCGACCGACCGTGGTGTTGCCGACGATCATGCCGTCGAGCACGCGCCGGCGCGCCACGGCGACGACGTCGTCGAGCTCCGAGAGCGTCAGGTCGGGTGCGATCTTCAGGAGGATGGGAGCCGGCCCGGCGCGCGGCGCAACACGCTCGCGCGCCGCCGCGACGCGGGCGAGCAGGTCGTCGAGCGCCGCCGCCTGCTGCAGGTTGCGCAGCCCCGGCGTGTTCGGCGAGGAGATGTTGACGGTGAAGTAGCTCGCGACCGGCGCGAAGGATTCGATCAGGTGGACGTAATCCGCCCCGCGATCTTCCGTGTCCTTGTTGGCGCCGACGTTCACCCCGATGATGCCGCCGTTGCGCGCGCGGGCGGCGAGACGCGCGAGCACCTTGCGCTCGCCTTCGCTGTTGAAGCCGAGCCGGTTGATGACGCCCTCGTCGGCTTCGAGCCGGAACAGGCGCGGGCGCGGATTGCCTGGCTGCGGCCGCGGTGTGACGGTGCCGACCTCGACGAAGCCGAAGCCGAGGCGCAGCAGCGCGTCCGGCACCTCGCCGTTCTTGTCGAATCCCGCCGCGATTCCCACCGGGTTGGGGAAATTGAGCCCGAAGGCGCGCACGCTGAGCCGCGGATCGTCGGCCGCCGACTTCGGAACGGGCGCGATCTTGAGGGCCTTCACCGCCAGCGCGTGAGCGTCCTCCGGATCGAGCGCCCGCAGGAGCGGGCGTGTCAGGCGGTCGAAAAGGCCGATCACTCCTGGTCTCCCTCCGCAATCCGGCCGACCCTAGCCTGCGCGGGCGAGAGTTCAACCTGTCTTTAGGGAGCGGAGCGGGCGGATCGATCCGGCGGGCCGGTTGCATGATCCGGCGCGCCACGCGGTTCGCCGAGGAGATCCCACGTCAGTGCAGGAGGTTAGGTGGCTCTAGGCGGGCCAGAGAAGCCAGCCGGCGCGGATCAGGTATATGATGCTGATCGCGAAGATGATGTAGCGGGTCCAGCGGCGGAATCCGTGATCGGTCATGCGTTCGAGCACCAGGGGCGCGAGCGAGGTGGCGCCGATCGCCAGCGCCACGGCGACCGCCACCGCCCACCACGGCATGGCGGTGCTGGTCCCGCCGAGCGACGCGAAGTAGAGCAGCCGGAAGACGTGGCCGAAGGTCTGCGTGGTCGCCTTGGTGGCGACCGTTGTCTTGCGGTCGAGCGAGCTCTTCTGGAAGAAGACGTCGAGGAACAGTCCGCCGCTGCCGGCGAGCAGTTGCACCACCGTCGTGATGAACCCGGTGAACAGCGGCACGTAGCGCCATTCGATGTGCGGCCGCGCGGCCGCCGGCAGGATCTCGACGCTGAACGGGATGAGCCCGAGCACCAGATAAACGATCGCCTTGTCGGGGATGAAGGCGATCAGCCGCATCACCCCGAAGGCGACCACGCCGCCGGCGAGATACGCGAAGAAGATCGGCCAGCGCACGTGCTGCCGCCACAGCAGCACGCGCGAGCCGTTGGCCGAGAACTGCAGGATCGAGAACATCACCATCGCGGTCGCGACGTCGAACACGAGCAGCAGCGCGCCGAGCAGCATCATGCCGCCGGCGATGCCGAACACGCCGGAGATGAACGAGGTGATGATGATGGTGGCTCCGATCAGAGCCAGGGAAGAGAAAGGCATTCCGAATACCAGAGCGGGATGATTTATCTTCGGGCGGCCCGCTCCATCTTTTTTAGTTGAGCATCATCTTGTCCTGAAAATCGGGGCAGCTCTCGGGATCATGCC
>CAYVBN010000098.1:0-4517 GCA_964449645.1 uncultured Hyphomicrobiales bacterium | reverse complement strand
GCTTGCCGAAGTCGATCTTCTCGTCGGTGAGCTTCTCGCCGCGCGCCCATTTGCTCAGGCTGCAGAAGTCTTCGTAGTAGACGTCGTCGATCGCGAGCGGACGCGTGTTGGTGTCCCACTGGTCGCGGGTCGCCTTCTCGCTCAATTCCAGGTTCTTCTTGGCGTAGGCCGCCACCGAGGCGAAGTCCTTTTCGGCGACGTCGCGGCCCTTCATGGTGGCGCGCAGCCAGCGCGTCGCGATCTCGCGGCCTTCGGGAGTGGCCAGCCATTCCGGACGGGCGCCGGCGACCAGATAACCTTGGATATAGCCGGTCGCGTCGGTCAGATAGTGAGCCCGGTCGGGACAGATCTCCAGCGCGCGCGACCCCACCGGCTGCCAGATGAAGAAAGCCGCGATCTCACCCCCGCACAGCGCCGCCGGCAGGACTTGCGTGTCGAGGTTCTTGACCGTGACCTTTTGCGTGTCGATCCCGTTCTTGCTCAGGTACTCGGAGATGAACCAGGAGCCCGTCGATCCGACGCGCGTGGCCACCGTCTTGCCGACGAGATCCTGCGGCCCCTTGATGTCCTTGCCGGCGACCGCCACATAGCCGCGCGCATCCCGCTCCACCACCGCGATGGTGCGATAGTTGCCCTTCACGCGGAAGAAATACTGCACGCTGGGCAGGTCGCCCGACAGCACGATGTCGCCCTGCCCCGATTGAAACGCCTGAAACGCCGTGGTGCCGGACGGGAACAATCGGTAAGTGATATCCAGCCCCTCCTGCTTGTAGAAGCCCTTCTCGAACGCCATCCAGACGGAATCGTTGTTGACGGACGGCTGTCCGAACAACGTCATCTTCAGCGGCGCCTGCTGCGCTTGGCCCGGCGTAACGCCAAGGGCCGCAAACGCCAGGGCTGAAGCGAACGCCCCTCCGATCGCACGCGTGTTCATCTGTTCCTCCCTCGGATCCGGCTCAAATGGCGCTGCGGGCCTGCGGCCGGCACGACTTACGACATTGCGACGAACGACATGTAGCGGGTCAGAACCCGGTTGACGAAAACCCGAAAGATGCGATCGACCACGAATCCGAGCACGCAGATCGTGATCAGCGCGACGAAGATGCGATTGGTGTTCAGCAGCATGGACGACTTCTGCAGCAGATAGCCGATGCCCGAATCGGCGGCGAGAATTTCAGCCGGGATGATGCTCATGAAGGCCGACGCCATGGCGATACGCATTCCGGTCACGATGTAGGGCGCCGCCGACGGAACGAGGACCAGAACGAAGATCTGCTGCTGGCTGGCGCCCAGACATGCGGCCGCGCGCTGGCGCGCGAGCGGCGCGCGCATCACGCCCGCAACGGTGTTGATGAGAACGATGAAGAACGTGCCCCAGAAGATCAGAAAATATTTCGACATCTCTCCGATGCCGAACCAGATGACCGCGATCGGGATCATGGCAGTCGGCGAGAGATAGCGCAGCAGCTCGATGATCGGATCGAGCAGCTCGTTGAGCAGCCGCACGCGTCCGAGCAGCACGCCCAGCACGATGGCGGCGAGCGATCCGCTGATGAATCCGACCAGGATCCGCACCATGCTGATGGAGACGTCGGTGAAGATTTCGCCGCTCGTCACCATCGGAATGGCAGCGCGGACCACTTCCAGCGGCGGCGGGATCAGGAACGGATTGAAGACGTAGGTCGAGAGGACCTGCCAGATCACGAGCGCGAGCGCGAGCGAAGCGCCGGACAGAAGGAACGTGCGCAGCGTCTCGGGCCGCAGAAAGCGGTACATTTTTCCCGCGCTCGCGCCCAGTCGGGGCCCGGCTCCGGTCACACTGCTCTTGCCGATATCCGTCACGCAAACGGCCTTTCCGAATGCTGAGCTGAACCTTACCTGGCTGCACGTTCTTCCGAACGGACGAGATCGGGCGCCAACAGGTCCTCGATCGTGCCGTAGATCTGCGCGAGCGACGGATTCGTCAGACTTCGCGGGCGCGGCAGGTCGACGTCGATGATCCTGGTGATGCGGGAATACGGGCCGACCGACATGATGCCGATGCGGTCCGCGAGCAGGATGGCCTCGGCGATATCGTGCGTGACGAACACGATGGTCTTGCGGGTACGCTGCCAGATCTCGAGCAGCACCTCGTGCATGCGCCGCCGCGTGAGCGCGTCGAGCGCCGCGAACGGTTCGTCCATCAGCAGCACCGAGGGCTCGACCGCGAGCGCGCGCGCGATCTGCAGGCGCTGCCGCATCCCCCCGGAGAGCTGCGCCGGAAACTTCCGTCGATGCCGGTCGAGGTCGACCATCTTCAGATAGGTGTCGACGATGCCCGGCCATTCGGACTTGGGCACGCCGCGCACGCGCAGGCCGAAGGAGACGTTCTCCTCGACGGTCAGCCAGGGAAACAGCGCCGAGCCGGCATCCTGGAAGAACATCACGCGTTCGCGGCCTGCCGATCGGATCGGAACGCCGTCGGAGGTCACGCCGCCGGCGCTCGCCTGCTCGAATCCGGCCAGGATGTTCAGCAAGGTCGATTTGCCGCAGCCGGACGGGCCGAGCAAACAGAAGAACTCTCCGTCCGCGACGTCGAGGTTCACGCCATCGAGCGCGACATAAGGTTCGTCGGCTTGGTCGTAGATCTTCCGAACCTGGTCGACCTGCAGCAATCTTGCCTCCTCGCCGAGTGCAAGTGCGAACGTCCGACACATGAAACGTTAGGTGTGCCATCTGCCGGAGTCAATGAACCGAGGGTCGCGACGATTGCGCCACTCGTCCTTTCACGATGCCTTGTCACCTCCGCGCATGCACGCTCAAATGGCGTGCAGCGGAGTGCATCAGTTTGAGCATCTCCGATGCCGCACAGGAGACCAGAATGGCCGACGTGAAGCCGATCGCACCCGTTCGGATCGGGCAGACCGATATCCATTACGCGCCCGGCATCCGGGCAGGGTCCTGGCTGTTCTTCACCGGACACACGGCGAGCGATTTCGAGCACGGCATCGCCGCTGCGGTGAGCGGCAAGCCGGGACTTCCGCTCGGCGGAGCGCCACGCTTGCGCCGCGAGGGCGACTTCATCATCGGCCGGTTCGCCAAGCTGATCGCGGGCGAAGGCGGCGACCTGCGGCACATCGTCCGCGTCGACCAATATTATCCGAGCGCCCAGGCCGTGAATCCGTACCAGCGCGCGCGCAAGGCGGCGCTCAAGGAATATGTGCCGCCGAGCACATCGGTGCTGATGGACGAACTGTCGGTCGAAGGCGCCAATATGGACGTGTCGTTGCTGGCGGTGCTGCCGGGCGACGGCCGCGAACCGCGGCCGGCGGGCGCGGAGGATGTCCCGGTTCCGCAGCATTCCGGCTTCATCCCGTCGCTGATCTGCGGCGACTACGTCTTTGTTGCCGGGCAGATGCCGAACAATGCCGCAATGACCGGGCTCGACCCGGAGGCCTATCGGGCCCCCAACGCGGTCTGGAACGGCACCGACATCCGGCTGCAAACCGAGTTTCTCATCAAGTCACGGTTGAAACCCGCACTCGAGGCGGGCGGGAGCTCGCTCAGGAATGCCGTGAAGGCGCAGGTTTATCTGACCAACATCGCCGACCTGCCGGAGTTCCTCGACGTCTGGAACAGCCACTTCGCCGAGCATCCCTGCGCCCTCACGGTGGTCGCGACCAAAGGATTGGGGCTGCTGGAATCGATCATCGAGATCAACATCTTCGGTGTGCGCGACAAGGGCCGGATCAAAAAGGAGGTCGTCAGCCACGAGCCGTCGTGGCACATGCGTCACGGACCTGCGGCCGTGCGCGCCGGCGATCTTCTCTGCCTCTCGGGGCTGTTCGCCGCCGACGAGGACGGCGCCATTCCGGCCGCGCGCGCCACGGCCGGACTGCGGCACTTCGGGGCTCCGGCGCAGCACCAGATGCGGGCGATCCTCGACGCGGCGGAAGGAATTGCCAAGACGTGCGGCACCTCGCTCGCCAATGTCGTGCGGGCGCACCACTTCGTGTCGGGATTCGACGTGCTCTACCCTGCCCTGCGGATCTGGCAGGATCGGCTGGCGAACGCGCCCATTCCGTTCGGCGCGGTGCGGCCGCCCCCGCCGATGCCGATTCCCGGCTGCGATATCATCCTGGACGCTTGGCTCTACGCGCCGAGCCGGTGACGGGCCGCCGGGCGGCAGAGATCACTTCCGCTCGTTGCGCAGAACGAGGTCGCCGGCCAGATCCTTGAGCGTGGGAGGCGGCAGGGCCGCGAACGGCAGCGGCCGCAGCACCTCGATCGCCGCAAGCCCGAACCGCGCCGTCAGGAGCCCGTTGAGCACGCCCTCGCCGAGCCGAGCGGAGAGCTTCGCGGCGGCTCCATGGCCGAGCACCTGCTGGATGAGGCTGTCGCCCGCGGCGATGCCGCCGGTGAAGGCCAGGTGGGCGATCGACAGCCGAAGGAGACGAAGAAGCCCCAGCGTCCCCGGACGTCCGCCGTAAAGGCGAAGCAGCCGGCGCACGCAGCCGAGGATCGTGATCGATACGAAC
>CAYVBN010000097.1:0-2078 GCA_964449645.1 uncultured Hyphomicrobiales bacterium | reverse complement strand
CAGCCACCGCCAGTCGGGGACGAACGGCAACAGCACCCAGACCGGCCGCCCGAGCGCGCCGGCGAGATGTGCTACCGACGTATCGACGCAGACGACGAGATCGAGCAGCGAGACAATGGCCGCCGTGTCGGTGAAGTCGCGAAATTCGCGGCCGAGCGCGAGTGCGGCCGGCCAGCCGCGGAGATCGGCCAGGTCGATCTCGCGAATGTCCTGCTGTAGGCCAACGAACGTCATGCCGGCGTGTTGCAGGAGTTGCAGGAGCGGTGCCAACTGGCGCAGGCGGAGCGAGCGGTTGTGGTCGTTGGTGTGCGTGCGGCTGCCCGACCAGACAAGGCCGACGCGCGGCCGCCCTTGCGGGAGGCGCTCGCACCACCGCGACGTCTCCTCGTCGCGAACGCTCAGGTAGGGAATGTTAAGGGGGATCGTGTCGAGATCGGTCGCGAACGCGAGCGGAAGGCTCGCCATCGGATACTGCAGGTCGACCGGCGGCATGGGGTCGCCCTGGCTGACGACCGCCGCAACGCCATCGACCCGGGCGAGCAGCGTTTTCAGCGCCGGCGGCACCCCGAGAACGACTCGCGCGCCCCGGCTTGCGAGGGCGGCGACGTAGCGGACGAACTGGACCGTGTCGCCAAATCCCTGCTCGGCATGCAGCAGCAGCGTCTTGCCGGCGAGCTCGGAGTGGCCGTCCCACACGGGCAGTTGCATCGGCGGCCAATCGCTTCGGCTTTTCCAACGCCATTCGTATTTCGGCCATCCGGCGGCGAAATCGCCGAGCATCAGCCGGATCAGCCCTTCGTTGCGGCGCGCATCGGCATAGTCGGGCCTTGCCGCCTGCGCGGCGATGACGCTCGCGAGCGCCTCCTGGGGACGGCCGAGATCGAGCAAGGTTACGCCGCGGTTGTTCAGCGCCTCGGCGAAACCCGGCTGAGCCGCGATCGCCAGCTCGTAGCTCGCGAGCGCCTCGGCGGGCCGCTGCAGGCGGCGCAGCGCGAGGCCGCGGTCGTTCAGAGCCACGGCATGGGCCGGGGCGATCGCCAGCAGGCGATCGAGGTCGGAGATTGCCGCCTGCGTCCGGCCGAGTGCCGCCAGCGATCGCGCCCGTTGATGCAGCGCCGCGATCGTGCCGGCCGGGTCGGGCGCGAGATCGAGCGACTTTCCATAGCTCTCGAGCGCCTCCTCGTGGCGTCCGAGCGCGGCGAGCACCTGACCGTGCGTGCAAAGGAAAGCTGTCGACCACGGCTCGGCGCGCAGCGCCGCGGCCACGGGATCGAGCGCCTCGACCGGCCGCCCCTGCCGCAGCCGCACAATGCCGACGAGATGAAGCGCATCGGCGTCGCCGGGATTGGCCCGAAGCGCCTCTGCGCCCAGGCATTCGGCCGCATCCAGTTCGCCGGCATGCAGCAGCGCAAGCGCCTGCGCCAGATGAGACGTCGCCAGGACCGGGACGTCCTCGCGGCCCTTGTCGGCGGGGTCGGGCTGCAGCATCGGCGATCGCGCTTCAGCGCCGCGAATCATGGCGCAACGGAAGACATAGCATGACTGCGGCCGAACGCCGGATCGGCCCGAGCCCGTGAAGGGGATTGCATCGAAGCGCCGGACGTGCGCGCCGACAAAACAAAACCGGCCAAATAAAAACGCCGCCGCGGAGAACCGCGGCGGCGTTTTGCAAATGTGCGTCGCGCCACAAGTAGCTGGCCTGAGGCGCGACGGAGATCATCGTGTTGAAAGCATCCGTCCTTGGCAGGCCTGGCAGCGACCTACTCTTCCAAGTCTTGAGACTTAGTACCATCGGCGCTGGGGAGTTTAACGGCCGAGTTCGGGATGGGATCGGGTTCAGGCTCCCCGCTAGAACCACCAGGCCGGCCAAAGACGGATGAAGCAAGCTGATCGGGCGATGATGCCATCGGTTCGCACCGACATTTGTCGACCATTCATCGACATCGTCATTCCACATCGGCGCAGCGCGCCGAAATGGGCATTGGCAATGAGAGCGATCAAGCCAATCGAGCGATTAGTACCGGTAAGCTGAACGCGTTGCCGCGCTTACACACCCGGCCTATCAACGTAGTGGTCTA
>CAYVBN010000096.1:0-7513 GCA_964449645.1 uncultured Hyphomicrobiales bacterium | reverse complement strand
CGGCGAGGAGATCTTCCGCGCCGAGCTGTCGCCGGCCATCGCGGCCAATCCGTTCATCACCTTCTTCACCACCGCGACCGAGAGCGGGACGATCGCGTTCACTTGGACGGGCGACAACGGATTTTCCGCCAGCGCCTCCGCCACCATCACGGTCGCATGACGCCTGCCCACGACCGCGTCTTGCACTGGGTCCGGCGGGGCGTGCTCGCCGTGGCGCTCGGCGCCGCCGCGATGCCGGCCCTGGCCGGAGAGATCGCGCCGGCCGACCGGCGCTCGGACTATGACTTCATGAGCGCGCAGACCCGCGCCATGCAGGACGACGACACCGCCAATCCGGGCTTCCTCTGGGTGCTCGACGGCGAGGCGCTGTGGAATCGCCGGGACGGCACCGCGAACCGCTCGTGCGCGGATTGCCACGGCGACGCGCGCGAGAGCATGAAGGGGGTCGCGGCGCGCTATCCGGCGTTCGATGCGACGCGCGATAAGCCGGTCGACCTCGAGGACCGCATCAACATCTGCCGCACGAGCCACGAGAAGGCGACGCCGCTTCCCTTCGAGAGCCGCGAGCTCCTGGCACTGACCGCCTATGTGGGGTTGCAGTCGCGCGGGATGCCGATCGCGCCGCCGAAGGACGACAAGTTGAAGCCGTACAAGGAGGCGGGGCGCGAGATCTTTCGCCGGCGGCAGGGACAGCTCAACATCTCCTGCAGCCAGTGCCACGATGACAACTGGGGCAAGAAGCTCGTCGGCAACATCATCCCGCAGGCGCATCCGACCGGCTACCCGGTCTATCGGCTCGAATGGCAGAGCCTCGGCTCGCTGCGCCGACGCCTGCGCAACTGCCTGATCGGCATGCGCGCCGAGGCATACGAGTACGGCGCCCCGGAATATCTGGCGCTCGAGATTTATCTGATGTCGCGCGCGAGAGGGATGAATATCGAAACGCCCGCCGTGCGACCGTGACCCTGTCGAAGTCAACTGTTTGTTTGAAGGCAGCCGCACGCTCTGTTTCACCTCCCCCGCCGGGGAGAGGTCGGCGAGCGGTAGCGAGCCGGGTGAGGGGCTGTTGCCTCTCTACTGAAACGCTTGCGCCCCCCTCATCCGACTTCCTTTGCTTCGCTGCGGAAGCGGACCTCTCCCCGATGGGGAGAAGTGAAAGGGTTGTGTCAAGCTCAGTTCTCTGATTCCGACGACTCACTCCGAAAGCGCGACCTGGAGGCGCAACGCGATGGCGATGCCGACGGCGATCACCGCGGTGTTGATCACCGAGAGCGCCGACACCACGTCGATATTGCCGGCGGTCCACAGGTTGACCAGCATCGACCCCATCACCTCGCTGCCGGGGGCCAGCAGATAAATGCCGGTCGAATACTCGCGCACGAACAGCAGGAACGTGAGCAGCCAGGCCGCCGTGAGGCCGTGGCGCGCGAGCGGCAGGGTGACGTCGCGGGCGATCCGGCCGGTGCCGGCGCCGATCACGCGCGCGGCATCTTCGAGGTCGCGGCCGATCTGGCCGACCGAGTTCGAGACGAGCCGCAGCCCGAACGGCAGCCAGACCAGCGTATAGGCAATCCAGACGCTGACGAGCGTGCTCACGAACGGCTTGAGCGGCGGCAGGAACAGGAACAGCCAGAACACCGCGAGACCCGCCACGATGCCGGGCATCGCGCGCGGCAGCAGCACGAGGTGATCGAGCAGCCGCGCCCAGACCGACGGCCAGCGGTGGGTCGCCAGCACCAGCGCCGCATAGATGGCGACCGACAGCAGGCCGCCCACGATGGCGATCACCAGCGTGTTGACAATCGAGCGACCGACGCCGCGCATCGCCCCGATCGCCGCGTAGTGGTGCAGGGTCAGCATGTCGGAGAGCGTGACGCCGAGGCCCCAGGTCCGCACGACGGAGCGCAGCGCGATGCCGGCGACCGGAAGCACGACCACGGCGACGAGCCACAGCCCGATCGCGGCGAGCGCCACGAAACGCCAGGCTCCGAGCGACATGATGCGCGGGCGCGACGCGCGCGGGCCCGCGACCGCGTAGCGCTCGACGCGGGAGATGAGGAACCTCTGCATCAGCACGAGCGGCAGCGTGATCAGCATGATGGCGACGACGACGACCGCCATGAGCTGGTAGGACGGCGTGCCGAGGCGCGCGGTCAGCTTGTAGAGATAGGTCGAGAGCACCAGGGTGCCGTTCGGATCGCCGAGCACGTAAGGCAGCCCGAACAGCTCGAACCCGAGAAAGAACACCAGCACGCCGCTGACCGCGATCGCGGGCAGGACGAGCGGCAGCGTCACGGTGCGGGCGACCGCATGAGGCGGTGCGCCGGCGACCCGCGCCGCCTCCTCGACGTCCGAGGGCACGAGCCGCAGTGCCGTGCTCACGTACAGATAGACGTGCGGGACATGCGTGAGGCCGACGATCACCGCCATGGCGGGAATCGAATAGATGTTCCACGGCGGCGTGCCGATATGCTCGATCCAGAACGTCGTGATGAAACCGACCGGTCCGAGCACCACCACGTAGCCGAAGGCGAGCACCATCGGGGAGACGAACAGCGGGATCAGCAGGACCGGCTCGAGCACGCGTCGTAACGGCAGATCGGTGCGCGTCACCAGATAGGCCAGCACGGCGCCGAGCGGCACCGCGATGACCGCCATGCTGCCGGCGAGCACGATGGAATTGGCGAGCGCGGCGTAGAAATCCTCATCGCCGACCACGAAGCCATAGGCGCCGAGCGAGAGTTTCGCGCGCGGACTGAAGAACGGCGCGGTGAGAAAGCTCTGATAGACGACCAGCGCCACGGGCGCGAGGATGACCGCCCCCGCCCCCAGCACCACGCCGATGCGCCACCTCGCCCCGCCCATGGCGATGCGCCGGAACGGCTATTTGCCTTCGACCGCAGCCTGCCACTTCTTGAAGAACGGCAATCGCTTCTGCGGCTCGAGCAGCTCGAGCAGGTTGTCGTCGATCGCCACGGGCCGCATCGCCGTGCCGAGATCGCGCGTCAGCTTGGCGGCGGTCGCCTCCCCTTCGACGTCGCCGCGCAGCGAGAACAGCAGCGCCTTGTTCGCGATCGCGTCCTGGCCGCGCTGCGACAGCAGGAAGTCGAGAAAGACCTTGGCGGCGGCCGGCCGCTTGGCGTCCTTGGTGATGAAGGCGATGCGCGTCATCACGATCGCATAGTCGCGCGGGATGACGACGCCGATGCCCGGATCGGTCTTCGCCTTGAGGACCGCGTAGGAGCCGACGACGTTGAACGCCAGGGTGTGCTCGCCCGACCCGACCTTCTCCAGCATGGTGCCGGTCGCGGTGTAGAAGCGCGCCTTGCTGGCGCCGAGCCCCTTGGCGATGTCCCAGATGGTGTTTCCGGCCTTGAGATCCTGGCTGACCAGGAAATAGCCGAGGCCGGAGCGCTGGATGTCGTAGGTCGCGACCTTGCCCTTGTAGGCGTCCGCCTTGGTGTTGAGCAGCTTGGCAAGCTCGGCATGGCTCTTGGGCACGTCGGCCTCCGCCATCAGCCGCTTGTTGTAGATGAAGGCCGCCGGCTCGAAGGTGATGCCGAAGCCCTGGTCCTTGTAGTTCGCCCAGGCCGGGATCGCGGGCTTTTCCGGCGAGACGTAGGTCTGCGCATAGCCCTCGGTGAGCAGCTTGTACTGCAGGTCCATCGACGAGGACCACATGATGTCGGCCTGCAAGGCGCCGACCGAGGCCTCGCTGACGAAGCGGGTGAAGAGCTCGGAAGATTTGATCTCGGTGTAGTCGACCTTGATGTTCGGATAGGCCGCTTCGAAGGCGGCGAGCACCGGGGCGACGGCGAACTGCTCGGTGTTGGAATAGATGACGACCCGCCCTTCCTTCTCGGCGGCGGCGACCAGATCCTTGTAGCTCGCCGGGTAATTGGCCGGCACCTCGGCGGCCGCTGCCGCCGTGCCGAACATGGCCATCGCGATTGCGAGCACAGCCGTTCCGCGCATGTATTCCTCCCTTCGGCGCACTCGCGCCGTATCTTGCTTGGTCGTCACGGACCTCCGGCGGATCAGCCGCGCATCCGTGCCTCACCTTCGAGCGTCAGTTCGAACAGCATCGTGGTTTCGAGCCGGTCCTCGAACCAGGCCGAAACGGCCGCCCGACGCTCCCCGATGTAGCACGGGCGGCCGGCGCGCAATACCATCGGCACGTCGTGGCCCGGCACCACCACGTTCTCGGGCCGCGACCGCCACAGCTCCCAGATCCGCTCGATCGAACGGCGGCTCACCGCCGGATCGTAGGTCATGTCGGCATCGCGGGAGATCAGCTCGGCCCGGTTCTTGGCGGCGTCACCGGTGAAGATGACGTCGCGGTCGCCGCCCGACAGCACGAAGATCAGGTGGCCCGGCGTGTGGCCGGGCGCGTCGACGGCCACGAGTCCCGGCATGATCTCCTCGCCGCCATGCAGGCGCCGCAGCTTCGGCGCGCGCTCCAGCTCGCGCACGTAGAGCTCGGGAACCGAGGTCAGCCCGCATGGCTCCTGCAGCGCCCAGGCGAGTTCGGCGCCGCCGATGTGAATGTGCGCGTTCGGGAACGTCAGCCAGTTGACGCAGTGATCGTAGTGCGCGTGCGTGAGCAGCACGTCGGTCACGTCGTCCGGCCGCAAGCCGCGCGCGGCCAGCCCCTCGACGAGAAGCTTGCGGTAGCTGAACGCACCGACGTCGACCAGAAGGACGTGCCCATTGCCGCGCAGCAGCGCGACCGTGCTCCAGCCGAGCGCGCCATGGCACACCGACTTGCCGGGGAACCCCTGCACAATGATGTCGATGTCGAACCCGCCGACCTTCATCGCGGCCTTCCTGCGAATTCTTCGTGGACGAACCGCCCGCGTCCAACCGTGCTTCGCCGGTCAACCCAGATAGGCGCCGCCGTTCACGTGGATCGTCTGCCCGGTGATGTAGCGCGCCTCGGGCCCGCACAGGAAGCGGACCATCGCGGCGACGTCTTCCGGCTTGCCGCGCTCGCCGGTCAGGGTGTTGTGGACCAAATGGTGCTGCGGCTCGGGGCCGGACCGCGGCGTGCCGATCAGGCCGGGCACCACCAGATTGACGGTCACCCGGTCGGCGGCGAGATCCTGCGCCAGTGCTCGCGTCAGCCCAACGAGGCCCGCCTTGGCGGTGACCACGTGGGCACGGCGTTTCGAGCCGGTGTGCGCACTGAGCCCGCCGATATTGATGATCGCCCCCGCGCCGCTCGCCTTGAGATGCGGCAGGCAGGCCTTGACGCAAAGGAACGGGCCGTCGAGCGCGACCTCCATGACCTCGCGCCAGTCGGCGTAGCTCATATCATCGAGCGGTTTCTCGCGGCGCAGCGCCGCATTGTTGATCAGGAAATCGATGCGGCCGAAATGCGCGACCGCGGCGGCTGCCATTTTCTCGATCGCGGCCGGATCCGCCACGTCGGCCATCGCCACCGCGGCCTTGCCGCCGCGCGCCGCGATGTCCTTGGCCACGCCCTCGGCCTCCGCCGTGTTGCTGCGCGCATTGACGACGACCGCCGCGCCCGCCTCGGCGAGTGCCAGCGCGATGGCGCGGCCGATATTGCGGCCGGCGCCGGTGACGAGCGCGACGCGCCCGTCGAGCTCCCGTTTGCTTGCATTCATGAGGATTATCCGCGTAGGACCTTGAGATCGACGGGACCGTCGAACAGCTTGTCGGCGAGCGCAAGTGCGGCCTTGATACGCGCGGCGTCCCAGCCGCCATGCTGGGCGCACAGCGCGAACTTCTGCTCGATGTCGGAGCGGGTGAGCGGCTCGTGCGCGCCGCCGCGGATGTGCGGCTGGCGTTCTTCGATCACGCGGCCGTCGCGCATCACCGCGCGGATGTGGCCGGTGAAATTGTTCGGATAGGGATTGTCGGGATCGATCACGTAGCGGACTTTCTCCGCCACGGCGAGCACCGCGGGATCACGCACCGCCGCGTCGGTGAAGGAATCGAGACCGACATTGCCACGCACGAATCCCGCCGCGATGCAGTAGGGCGTCGAGAACTTCGCCCCGTAGCCGTTGTGCGGTTTCTGCTTGGCGGCAAGCGGCTCCCACAGGCGATGGACCGTGCCCTCGCCCACCTCGCAGACGAATTCGACGACGTCCTCGCCCCGCACGCCCTTCTCGGCCAGCCGGCGCGCGCAATCGATGTACGGGTGAGTCATGGTCCCGCACGGATAGAGCTTGAACGCGAGCGTCTCGGTCAGCCAGCGCCGGCCGAAGTCGCCCACCACCGCCTCGTAATCGCCCTGGGTGCTGTGCGCGAAGCCGTGGAACAGCCCGTGCGTGCCCTCGAACACCGTGCGCGGACCGTTGAAGCCGCTGCGGGCGAGGAGCGTGGCGCGCAGCCCCGATTGCGCGGCCCAACCGGGATGCAGCCGCTTGGTCCAGGCGCCCTCGGCCAGATACTCGATGATGCCGCTCGCGAGGCTGCCGGCAAGGCCGAGCGCATCGACGATCTGCCGCCGCTCGAGGCCGAGCGCAGCGGAGACCCCGGCGGCCGCCGCCATGGCGCCAAACACGGCGGTCGGATGGAAGCCGGCGCGATGCACTGCCTTGGGGATGACGAGGCCGAGCCGGCACAGGGTCTCGACTCCGACGGCGATGCCCACGAGCGCCTGCGGGCCCGGCCGGCCGTAGCGTTCGCAGGCCGCGAGCACGGCCGGCACGATCACGGCGCCAGCATGCACCGGGCCGCCCTCGAATGTGTCGTCGAAGTCCTCGCCATGCGTCGCCGTGCCGTTGACGAAGGCGGCGCCGGCGGCGCTCAAGCCCCGGGCGTGGCCGATCGCCGTACAGGCCCCGTCCTCGTCCCAGCCCGCCAGCGCGGCTTTGACGTAGTCCTCGTTGCGCGCGGTGATGCAGAGGCCGATCACGTCGATGACGAGATCGACGCATTTGTTCCGCAGGGCGACAGGCAGGCGCCGGGCATCGACCGCCAGGATGTCGTCGGCGAGACGCTCGGCGACGGCGATTTCAGGAAGCATTCCGCTCATTCAATTGTTCCGCAAACGATAGCCGCCGAAGCCGGGAATCCGGTTGGCGAGGATGACGACCGCCAGGGTGATGACGAGCATGATCAGGCCAAGCACCGCGATGGCGCCGAGATCACCGCTCTCGTTGAGGTCGAAGATCAGCACCGAGATGACCTTCGTCTCCGATGTGAACAGCATGATGGCGGCCGAGAGCTCGCGGATCACGCCGACGAAGATGAAGCACCACGTCGCGATCACGCTGGTGCGCAGCAGCGGCGCCGTGATGCGTGCAAGCGTGCGCAGGCGCGAGGCGCCGAGAATGCGGCTCGCCTCCTCGAGGTCGGGATGCACTGAGCGGAACGCCGACTGGAGCTGCTGGTAGGCGGCCGGCAGCGCGATGGTGACGAAGGCGATGAGCAGGATCCACAACGTGCCGTAGAGCACGAAGGGCGGACGGGCGTAGCTCAGGAACAGTCCGACGCCGAGCACGATGCCGGGCACCGCGACCGGCGCGGTCGCGAGGAA
>CAYVBN010000095.1:0-15111 GCA_964449645.1 uncultured Hyphomicrobiales bacterium | reverse complement strand
CGAACACCGCTTCCATGTCGTGCTCGACCAGCAGGATAGTGTGGTCGCGCTTGAGCTCGCGCAGCAGTGTGACCATGCGCGCGGACTCCTCGACGCCGAGTCCCGCCATCGGCTCGTCGAGCAGCAGCATCTGCGGCTTGCCGGCCAGCGCCATCGCCAGTTCGAGCTGACGATGCTCGCCGTGGCTGAGCGCCGAGGCGCGGCGCTCGGCGCGGTCGCCGAGCCCCACGCGTTCGAGCGCCTCGCGCGCCGGCCGGCGCAGATCGCCGGCTTGCCGCGCGTCACGCCAGAAGTGAAACGAGTGGCCCTTATGCGCCTGCACCGCAAGCGCGACATTGTCGAGCACGCTCATGTCGAGGAACAACGAGGTGATCTGGAACGAGCGCGCGAGGCCGAGCGCGCTGCGGCGATAGGTGGGGAGCGCGGTGACGTCGCGCCCGGCGAAATCGATGCGGCCCTCTTGCGGGGCGATCTCGCCGGCGATCTGGCCGATGAGCGTCGTCTTGCCGGCGCCGTTCGGGCCGATCACGGCGTGCAGTTCGCCGGGCGCGACGCCGAGCGAGATGCGGTCGGAGGCGACGATGCCGCCGAAGCGCCGCGTCAGGTTCTCGATCCGCAGCAGGGGCTCAGTCACGGGCGAAGCTCGCCAGAAGGCCGTCGATGCCGCCCCGCGCGAACAGGACGACGACGAGGAATAACGGACCCAGGATGATCTGCCAGTACTCGGTGACCCCGGACAGCACCTCTTCGAGCACCAGGAGCGTCACGGCGCCGATCAGGGGACCGAACAGCGACCCCATGCCGCCGAGCACCACCATGACGATCAGGTCGCCCGAGCGCGTCCAATGCATCATGGCCGGGCTGACAAAATCGGTGTGATTGGCGAGCAGCACGCCGGCGAGCCCGCAGAGCGTGCCGGCGATGACGAAGCAGACGAGCCGATAGCGAAACGTGGGAAAGCCGATCGCCCGCATGCGCCGCTCGTTCGAGCGTGCGCCCTGGATGACCATGCCGAACCGCGAGTTGACGAGACGCCAGACCAGATAGACCGTCGCGAGCAGCAGCGCGAGGCAGAGATAGTAGAACTGGACCTTGCCGGAGAGATCGAGGAGTCCGAACTGGCTGCGCCGATAGATGGTCAGCCCGTCGTCGCCGCCGTAGCGGTCGAGGCCCTGCGCCACGTAGTAGATCATCTGCGCGAAGGCGAGCGTGATCATGATGAAATAGAGGCCGCGCGTGCGCAGGCTGAGCGCGCCGACCACGAGCGCGAAGATCGCCGACACGGCGAGCGCGACCGGCCACTGGATGAAGCCCGAATAGATCCCCTCGTGCGCCAGAATGCCGATGACATAGCCGCCGACCCCCAGATAGGCGGCATGCCCGAAGCTCACCATGCCGCCGTAGCCGAGGATCAGGTTCAGGCTCGTCGCCGCAAGCGCCAGGATGACGATGCGGGTGAACAGGGTCAGCGGAAAGAAGTTGCCGGTCACGACCGCGTAGACCGGCACGAGCGCGAGCAGCGCCAGCATGCCGGCAATAACGACATCGCGCGCCGTGATCCGAACCTTCATCGCCCGGACACCGGAAACAGGCCCTCCGGCCGCACCACCAGGACGATCGCCATCAGCAGATAGATGAGCATCGAGGAGATCGCCGGCGCCAGGGTCGACGCGGCGGCCGGGCTCATCACCAGTTTGAACAGGTCGGGCAGGAAGGCGCGCCCGACGGTGTCGACGAGGCCGACGAAGATCGCGGCCAGGAACGCGCCGCGCATCGAGCCGATGCCGCCGATGCTGATGACCACGAAGGCGATGATCAGGATGTTCTCGCCCATGCCGATCTGGGCGGTGAGGATCGGCGCCTCGATGAGGCCGGCGAGACCGGCAAGCGCCGCCCCGAGACCGAACACGAAGGTGTAGAGGAGCTTGATGTTGACCCCGAGCGCGCCGACCATCTCGCGGTTCGAGGCGCCGGCGCGGATCAGCATGCCGAGGCGCGTGCGCATCACCAGGAAATAGAGGAACGCCGCGACCGCCAGCGCCACCACGATGATGGCCAGCCGATAGGCGGAATAGAAGACGCCCGGCAGGATTTCCACCGAGGTGGCGAGCCACGCCGGGAGCGGCAGGTTGAGGCCGGCCGGCCCCCAGGCGAGCCGCACCAGTTCATTGAAGAACAGGATCAGCCCGAAGGTGCCGAGCACGTGGTCGAGATGGTCGCGCCCGTAGAGCCGACGCAACGCCACCACCTCGACCGCCATGCCGACGAGCAGCGTCGCGACGAGCGCCAGCACGATGCCGAGCACGAAGCTGCCGGTCAGGGCCGCGAAGGTCGCGCCGAAATAGGCGCCGATCATGTAGAACGAGCCGTGCGCGAGATTGACCAGGTCCATGATCCCGAACACGAGGGTGAGACCGGCGGCGAGCAGGAACAGCAGCAGTCCGAACTGCAGGCCGTTCAGACACTGTTCGACGAAGAGCAGCATTGGTTCGGTTTCGGGCGTGTGGAGGCGCTTGCAAAACGCGCTCAGGCGAGTCGAAACGGCGGCCGCGTCCGCGCAGCCGCCGCCTGCATTCAGCCGACGCTCACTTCATCGGGCACTTGTCGTGGAAACGGTCCTGATCGTTCTCCACGATGGTGGCCACCGTCTTGAGCACCAGCTCGCCATCGGCGTTCTTCACCACGTCCTGCAGATAGAAGTTCTGAATCGGGACGTGATTGTTGCCGTACTTGAACGGCCCGCGCACGGACTTGAAGTCGGCCTTCTCCATCGTCCTGCGCATGTCGTCCTTCTTGCTGAGGTCGCCCTTCACGGCCACCACCGCGCTGTTGATGAGGCCGACCGCGTCGTAGGACTGCGCGCCGTAGAACGAGGGCGAGGATTTGTACTTGGCCTTGTAATCGGCGACGAACTTGCGGTTGGCGTCGTTCGGCAGATCGTTGACCCATTCCTGCGCGCCCGGCACGCCGAGCGCGAGGTCCTTCTGGTGCGGCAGCGACAGCTCGTCGATGGTGAACGCGGTGTAGAGCGGGATCTGTCCCTTGAGGCCGGCCTGCGCGTACTGGCTGAGGAACTGCACGCCGGCAGCGCCCGGATAGAACACGAAGATCGCGTCGGGCTTGGCGGCGCGCGCCTTGGAGAGCTCGGCCGAGAAGTCGAGCTGGTCGGGCCACTTGGTCAGCTCCTGGCCGATCACCTTGCCCTTGAAGGTCGACGCGACGCCCGCGAGCATGTCCTTGCCGGCGGCGTAGTTGGGCCCGATCAGAAAGGCGGTCTTGACGCCCTTCTGGTTCATGTAGAGGCCCATCGCCTGCGGCGTCTGATCGTTCTGCCACGAGGTCGAGAAGAAGTAAGGCGAGCAGAGTTCGCCGGCGATCTGCGAGGGGCCGGCGTTGGCGCTGATGAGGAACGTCTTCGAATCGACCGCCGGCTTGAGCGAGGCGAGCAGCACGTTCGACCAGATGTAGCCGACGATGAAATCGACGCGATCCGACTCGATCAGCTTCTGGGTCTTCTGCTTGCCGACTTCCGGCTTCTGCTGGTCGTCCTCGTAGACCACCTCGACCGGCAGGCCGCCCATCCGGCGCCCGAGATGGTCGAGCGCGAGCTCGAAGGAATTGCGCATGTCGTTCCCGATCACCGCCGTCGGGCCGCTGAACGTGCTGATGAAGCCGATCTTGACGCTCTTGCTCTGCGCCAGTGCAGGCCCCGCCCCGAGCGCCAGAACGGCGCCGGCTGCAACCAAAACGCGTTTCATATCCCTCACTCCCTCCCAGGTCGTCGGCCGCTTCCGGCCGGATGCTACAGGATCGGACGGCAACTCCAAAGCTGCCGGCCCTTTCACCGCGCCATCTTGCTGCGCTCACCTCCCGACGGCGAGGTCGATTCCGGGCGAAGCGAAGAAGTCGGGTGCGGGTGAGGGAGCCCAACCTAAGTGGGGAAGCGTGCGATGCTCAATCGAGCGGTCCGCGCGCCCTCACCCGGCTCGCCGCGTCGCAGTTCGCCGACCTCTCCCCGATGGGGCAAGGTGACGCGCTCCGACGCGTGGCACGTCACGGCATCAACACGTCTATGCCCGGCCTTCGGCGCGCAGCTTGAAGCGCTGGATCTTGCCGGTCGCGGTCTTCGGCAGGTCGCTGCGGAATTCCACCCAGCGCGGATATTTGAACGGCGCGAGCGCGGATTTCACGTGCTCCTGCAAGGCACGCCCCATGTCGTCGCCGGCGCGGTGCGCATCTTTCAGCACCACGAAGGCCTTCGGCTTCACGAGCCCGTCGCCGTCGAGCCAGGCGACGACGGCGGCCTCGAGCACCTCGGGATGCGACAGCAGCGCGCCCTCGACCTCGAATGGCGACACGTAGAGGCCGCTCACCTTGAGCATGTCGTCACGCCGGCCGCAGTAGACATAATAGCCGTTCTGGTCCTCGACGTATTTGTCGCCCGAGCGCGTCCATTCGCCCAGGAACGTCGCGCGCGACTGCTCGCGGTTGTTCCAGTACATGATCGCGCTGGTGGGCCCGCGCACCAGGAGCTCGCCCATCTCGCCCGTCTTCACCGGCTCGCCGTCATCGCCCACGAGCTTGACGTCGTAGCCCGGCACCGGGCGTCCGGTCGTGCCGTAGCGCACGTCACCGGGCCGGTTCGACAGGAAGATGTGCAGCATCTCGGTCGAGCCGAGGCCGTCGAGGATGTCGACGCCGTAGCGCTCCGACCAGCGCCGGCCGACATCGGGCGGCAGCGCCTCGCCGGCCGACACGCAGCACCGCAGCCTGACTTCCTCGCGCCGCGGCGCCGCGGGACTGGCGAGGAACGCCGCATAGAACGTCGGCACGCCAAAGAAGACCGTCACCGGATGACGCCGCAGCAGCGCCGCGACCGCGTCGGGTGTCGGACGCACCGGCATCAGCACCGTCGTGGCGCCGGCCGACATCGGGAAGGTCAGCGCATTCCCGAGCCCGTAGGCGAAGAACAGCTTGGCGACCGAATAGACGACATCATCCTCGGTCAGCCCGAGAACGGGACCGCCATAAAGATCGTCGGTGAGCCGCAGGTTCGCATGCACGTGCACGGCGCCCTTCGGCTTGCCGGTCGAGCCCGAGGTGTAGAGCCAGAAGCAGATGTCGTCACGCAGGGTCGGCGCGGTGTAGGGCTCCGCCGCCGCTTGCCGCAGGAGATCTTCAAATCGTGCATGCCCGGATGCGTTCTCGCCCGAGACCACGACGTGCGCGAGATCCGGCGCGGCAGCGATCAGATTGGCGAATTTCGGATAGAGCGTCTCGGAGACGACGAGAACGCGCGCGCGGCTGTCGGCGAGGATGAAACGATAATCGTCCTCGCTCAGCAGCGTGTTGACCGGAACCGCGACCGCGCCGGTCTTGATGGTGCCGAGGAATGCGGTCGGCCAGTCGATCGTATCGGTGAGACAGATGAGAACGCGTTCCTCGCGCCGGACGCCGAGGCCGCGCAGAACCTTGCCGAAGCGATCGACCCGATCGGCAAGCTGCCCGTAGCTCCACGTCCCACGCGGATCGATGAAGGCCGCCTTGTCGGCGCGACCAGCCGCGAGATTGCGCGCCAGAATGTCGGCGGCGAAATTGTAGTCGCGCGGGATCGCGCCCTCGCGGGTGGGCGCGGGCCCGCTTGTCGTGGCCGTCTCGGACGAAATAATCCCATCGGCGACGGACATGGCCGCCTTGCTCCTCCCTGGAATCCCCGGACGTTCTGCGACGCCTTGCGCTCCGGCATTGCGGCGCAGTGCGGCCCACTGGGCCGGGCTCGGAAAGCCGCTTGCCATCGCAGAAAGAATTATGCAGGTGTCTCCCGGCCGTCGCAACGCCTAACGCCCGCCCGATCGTCGTGGTTCCGCGGCAGAAGCGCCGCATGGCCTTGAAGGACCCACATTCGCATCGATTTGCTCTATAATTCCGCTCACCTGCCGTGGCTGCGCCCGAGCAACCGCTGCCTCTCGAGAAATCCCAAGGAGAGGGACATGGATCAGTACCTGCGTGAAATCCACGCCGACGACATCAACCCGCGCTACAACTGGCAGCGCGCGCTTCCGGCGCTCGGCACCATGGGCGTCGATTTCGAGGAGCGCGTCGATTATCGCCGTCTGCACCGCTACCGCCTGAGCCGCGTCAAGCAGGCGCTGGAGAAGTCTGAGCTCGGCGCACTGCTCGTCTTCGACGTCAACAACATCCGCTATGTCACGTCGACCAAGATCGGCGAGTGGGAGCGCGACAAGCTGTGCCGCTGGGCGCTGCTGACGCGCGACGGCGATCCGATCCTGTGGGACTTCGGCTCGGCCGCCGTTCACCACAAGTTGTTCGTGCCGTGGCTCAAGCCCGAGAACTGCAAGGCGGGATTGATCGGGCTGCGCGGCACCGTCAATCCGTCATTCGGCCTGATGAAGCGCCACGCGGAAGAGATCGCCGCGCTCATCCGCGAGGCCGGCGTCGCCGACATGCCGATCGGCGTCGACATCATCGAGCCGCCGATGATGTTCGAGCTGGAGAAGGCCGGCCTCAAGGTCGCCGACGGCCAGCAGGTGATGCTCGAGGCGCGCGAGATCAAGAACATCGACGAGATCGCGCTGCTCAACCGCGCCGCCGCGATGGTCGACGGCGCCTATCACCTCATCAACGAGGAGCTCAAGCCGGGCGTGCGCGAGAACGACATCGTCGCCAAGGTGAACGAGTTCCTCTATCGCCACGGCTCCGACGACGTTGAGGCGATCAACGCCATCTCGGGCGAGCGCTGCAATCCGCACCCGCACAACTTCACCGACCGCATGCTGCGACCGGGCGACCAGGCGTTCTTCGACATCCTGCAGTCGTTCATGGGCTATCGCACCTGCTACTACCGCACGTTCAACGTCGGCCGCGCGACGCCGGTGCAGCACGACGCTTACAAGAAGGCGCGCGAGTGGCTCGACTGCGCGATCGAGCTGATCAAGCCGGGCGTTACCACCGACCGCGTCTGCAGCGTGTGGCCGAAGGCCGAGGAGTTCGGCTTCCCGGACGAGATGTCGGCCTTTGGACTGCAGTTCGGCCACGGGCTCGGGCTGGCGCTGCACGAGCGGCCGATCATCAGCCGGGTGATCTCGATGACGCACCCGACCGAGATCAAGGAGGGCATGGTGTTCGCGCTCGAGACCTATTGCCCGGCGAGCGACGGCTATTCGGCCGCCCGCATCGAGGAAGAGGTCGTGGTCACCGACAAGGGCTGCCGCGTGATCACACTGTTCCCGGCCGAGGAATTGCCGATCGCCAATCGCTACTGATGAGCTGGTTGCGCGCGCTCGCGCGCGGCCCACACGCCGACTCCCGACCGGGCGGGGCGTTGCCGACCTCCGGCCACGCCTCGACCAGGTCGATCGCATCGAGGATGCGCTCGGGCGCGGCGTAATGCGCCATGTGGCCGGTCTGCGGCAAGGTGCGGATCACTGCGCGCGGCAACTCGCGCTGCAGCCGGCTCGCCTGATCGGGTTCGACGATCTGGTCGCCTTCCCCGACCACGATCGCCACCGGACAGGCGAGGTTGCGGTAGGTCGGTGCGCCGCGTGCGGCCGCCGGCACCATCAGGGCGTTTTCCTCCGCCGCCGCGCGGATCTGCGAGGGGCGCAGCGCCAGGCCGCGTGGAAACTCACGGTTGAAGACCTCGGGCACCGGCCGTGGCGCGAACAGCCGGCGCGACACCGCGGGCAGCATGATCCAGCCGAGCAGCGGCGCCACGGTGTAGCGGATGACGTCGCCGAGGATCGGGATGGCCGGGCCCGACATGAGCCAGACGTCCTTGCGCGGGCTCGGAAAGTAGTACCCCGCGACCAGCACCAGCCCCTTGGCGCGGCCGATCCGGGCGAGCGCCAGCGCCACCAGCGTGCCCCAGGACTGCCCCACCACGACCGGGTCGCGCACGCCCAGGCGATCGAAGGCGGCAGCCAGCACCTCCGCCTGCGCCTCGGGCGTCCACGCGCGTGAGCGCGGACGCGCGCTGTAGCCGAACCCGGGACGGTCGAAAACGAGCACGCGGTACTTCCCGCGCGCCAATCGCACCAGCCCGCTCGCCGTCCAATCCTGGATCAGCGCTCCGTTGCCGTGCAGCAGCACCACCGGGCGGGCGTCGGTCGGCCCCTCCTCGAGGTAGTGCAGGCGCACGTTCGCTGTCTGGACAAATCGGCCGACAGGCGGGTTGCGGCGTTGCGCGATCCAGGCCGCCAGTGTTGTTCCGATCACCAGGGCGAGGAGGATCCCGCCGATCACCAGGATGACGATTTCCGCCGCCGGCATGCCTGCCTCCGCGGCCCCAAGCTCAACGAGTGTGGCGGATTTGAAGTTCCTAAGAATGTGCGGCGAACGCCGACAGGAACTTCAAATCCAAAAGCCACATTGGAATCGTAGCTTGCCGGTGGCCCGTTGATCCCGAAGCTCGCCTCGGAGCCGCTGCGAGGTTTTGCGAACTTCAGAATCGGGACACCGCGGAATCGCGGCCCTAAGGACAGGCAGCTCTGTTCCGGCACGCATGGCGGCGCGGCCGACGCGGCTATGGGCAGGCGGTCAGCTCAGCTTTCGAGGCCGCTCGGCACGTTCTTGTTCTCGCTCGTGAGCTTCATGCCGGCCGCGAGCGCCATCGTCTCCATCAGGGCAGCGAAGTCCTTTTCCAGATACGCCTGCGGATCGGCCTGCAGCATGGCGACGCCGAAATGCGCCTGCAGCGTCTCGCGCGTCGCCGCGGTGACCGGCATCGGCACGTCGTATTCACGGCCGAGCTCGAGCCCGAGATCGAGATCCTTGCGCAGCAGCTCCGGCGTGAACGTCGTCGTCCAGTCGAGATTGACCAGCGCCGGTGTCTTGTAGCGTGTGAACATCGAGCCCATCACGCTGTTGTTCATGAACGACAGGAACGCGTGGCGCGGCACGCCCATCTTGTTGGCGAGCAGCGTGATCTCGATCAAGTTCTCGATCACGACGCCGAGCATCACGTTGTGGGCGATCTTGCAGATGCGTGCGAGCTCGCCGTCGCCGACGAACGAGACGCCCTGCGGGGCGAACACCTCGATCATCGGCGTGACGGTCTTGCAGGCGGCTTCCGGCCCGGAGATCACCGATGAGAGCCGGCCGGCCTTGATGACCTTGGCGTTGCCGCTGACCGGGGCTGCGACGAAATCGATGTCCTTGTCCTTGAGGCGCGCGCGGATCGCCGCCGATTCCTCGACCGCGATGGTCGAGCAGTCGACGAAGATGCGCGGCAGCTTGCCCTTGGCGTTGGTGACGATGCCGTCCGGACCGAAATAGACCTGCTCGAGGTCCTTGCCGGTCGACACGATGGCGAACAGCACGTCGGCGTCGGCGAGGTCCACCGGCTTGTCGACCACGTGGCCGCCGAGCTTCGCCAGAGGCTCGGCCTTGGCGCGCGTGCGATTCCAGATGGAAACGTCATAGCCAGCCTTCAGGAGCCTTTCGGCCATCGGGAAGCCCATTCGGCCCATGCCGATCCAGCCGATCTTCTGCTTGCCTTGCGCCATCTCCGTCTCCCTGTTGCACGCGCGCGAACAACGCCTGCGCGAAGCCGAGGCCCCTATCACAGCGCCCGAGGCGCTTCAACAGCAGGCCAGGATCGGCCTATTGGGCACGGGCCTGCACGGGCCTGCGGTGCGACGAAGCGTCGTCCGGGTGGGCGCTACTCCGCGTTGGTGACGACCTATGCGCGACGTATGCTTGTCCCGACGCGGTGGCCCGGACTATGCTCCGCACGCTCAAGAACAGCGGCCAGAGCCGCGACGCACGCGTTCCCAACGATCGCGGCCGGGAGGAAAGAGGATGCAAGGCGCGCGACGCGCAGCACAGACCAGTGGGCGGAATCCCGCCGCGCCTCCGCGGGACGCGCTCGTTCTTCACCGGTCATCGGCGATCTGATCGTTGCGCCCGATGCACGACGTCGTTCCCGCCTCGACCGACCAGCCGCTGATGGCCTCCGAGGGGTCCGCGGGCGCCACGGCACGGAACTATCTGCAGGCCGCCGGACGGCTGGCGTTTCCGTTCGTGGTGGTCGGCGGCCTGTGGGAGATCATCGCCCATCTCGGCCTCTTTCCCGTCCGCCTGTTCCCCCCGCTCGAAGACATCGTCGGGACCTTCGTCCAGCTCGCCGCCTCCGGCATCCTGATTCATCATGCCGTCGACACGGTGATCCGGCTGCTCGCGGGCTTCGCGCTGGCGGCCGTGGCCGGTGTCGCCATCGGCATCGCCATGGGACGCTCGCGCCTCGCCGAAGACGTGTTCGTGCCGCTTGTGAGCATCGGGGCGCCGATCCCGGGGCTCGCCTACGCGCCGCTGTTCCTGCTCTGGTTCGGGCTCGGCAATCTGTCGGCCGTCCTGCTGGTCGGATTCGTCTCCGCCTTTCCGATCATCATCAACACTTGGAGCGGGGTGAAGGCCGTCAAGGAAATCTGGGTGCGCGCCGCGCAGGCGATGGGCGCCGACCGACGCCGGCTCTTCCGTCATGTGATCGTGCCGGGCGCCCTGCCCTACATCCTCACCGGCCTGCGGCTCGGGCTGGCGCAGGCTTGGCGCATCCTGGTCGCGGTCGAGATGCTCGCCGCGGTGCCGTGGGGATTGGGCTGGCTCATCTTCGGCGCCCGCGAATTCCTCAACACCGACGTCATGCTGGCGGGCATCACGGTGATCGCCATCATCGGCCTCGCGCTCGAGAAGCTGGTGTTCCAGAAGCTCGAGGAGTTCACGGTCGTGCGCTGGGGGATGATGGTGTCGTGAGCGCGGGAACCGAACGCCTCCATTCCGTGGCGCGCGCGACGATCGCGCTCGTGGTGATCGCGGCGGCTTACGAGACCACCGCGCGCAGTGGCCTGTTCGCGCCCGCGCTGCTGCCGACGCTGCCCACCGTCTGGCACACGCTGCTGCGCATGCTGGCCGACGGCTCGATGCTCGATCATGCGCTGCATACGCTCGCGCGCGTGCTCATCGGTTTCCTGCTGTCGATCGCGATCGGGCTGCCGCTCGGGATCCTGATGGCGCGCTCGCGCCGCATCGAGAATTTCGTCTTGCCGCTCGCGAGCGCGCTGATGCCGATTCCCTCGCTCGCCTGGGTGCCGGTGTTCATCCTGTGGTTCGGCATCGGCGACACCGTCGCGGTGCTGGTCGTGGTCTACGCCGCGCTCTTTCCCATGCTGCTCAACACCTGGTCGGGCGTGCGAGCGGTCAATCCGCTGTGGCTGCGCGCGGCCGGCGCCATGGGGGCGAACGAGCGCGCGCTGTTCTGGAAGGTCATCATCCCGGGCGCTTCGCCGGTCATCATCGCCGGGCTGCGCCAGGCGTTCCTGCGCGCGTGGATCGCGGTCGTCGGCGCCGAGATGCTCGCCGCCTCCGACTGGGGCCGCGGCGGGGTGATCTTCGATGCCAAGGAGTTCCTCAATGCCGACGTGATGCTGGCCGCGCTGGTGGTGATCGGCTGCATCGGCTTCGTGTTCGAGCGGCTCGTGTTCGGATCGCTCGAGCGCACCACGGTCGTGCGCTGGGGCATGGTGCAGCTCACGAAGAAATAGGTGGAACAACGGAATGCTGCCAATCGAAGTCCGCGACGTCTCGCTCGTCTACGCCACGCCGAGCGGCAAGGTGCCGGGTGTGCGGGACGTGAACTTCAAGATGGACGCGTCCGAATTCCTCTGCATCGTCGGCCCGAGCGGCTGCGGGAAATCGACCCTGCTCAACATCATCGCCGGCTTTCTCAGTCCCGCGAGCGGCGAAATCCTCATCGGCGGCAAGGCCGTGACCGGCCACGGGCTCGACCGCGGCGTCGTGTTCCAGGACTTCGCGCAGTTGTTCCCCTGGCGCACCGCGCTCGGCAACGTGGCGTTCGGGCTGGAAATGAAGGGCATCGGCAAGGCCGAGCGGGAGAAGATCGCGCTCGAGCAGTTGCGGCTGGTGAAGCTCGAAAAGTTCGCCCGCTCCTATCCGCATCACCTCTCGGGCGGAATGTAGCAGCGCGTCGCCATCGCGCGTGCGCTCGCCTACAACCCGGCGGTTCTGCTGATGGACGAGCCGTTCGCGGCGCTCGATGCGCTCACGCGCGATACCATGCAGCGCCTGCTCGCAGATGTTTGGCGCGAGACGCGCAAGACCGTGATCTACGTGACGCACAACGTCGCCGAGGCGGTCTATCTGGCCGATCGGGTGATCGTGATGACGCCGCATCCCGGAACGGTGAAGACCGAGATCCCGATCACGCTGCCGCGCCCGCGCGATCCGCTCAGCGTCGAATTCCTCGAACATCAGAAAGAGCTCTTGCGCCACCTCGGCGAAACGGCCGGGAACGCGTGAACCGCAGGACGGCAACGACGAACAGGGAGGAAGCAGCATGATCAGATGGCAATCCGGAATGACCCGTCGGCAATATCTCGCGGCGACCGGAGCGGGCGCACTGGCGGCCGGGCTCGGCCCGATCTGGCCGGCCGCCGCCGCACTGGCGCCGGTGCGGCAGGGCTATCAGACGAACATCTGGGGCATGCCGACCTACTACCTGATGCGTTCCGGCCTGCTCGAGAAGCACGGGATCAAGTTCGAGGAGTTCGCCGTCCCGTCGGGCAACCTCACCATGCAGCAGATGGTGGCGCGCCAGGTGGACCTCGGCACCTACGCGGCCCAGTCGCTGATCATCGGCAACGCGCGCGGCGGTCTCGTCGCCATCGCGCACATCGAATATGTCGGCCGCACCACACGGCTGATGGCCCGCAAGGATCTCAACCTCAAGAAGGTCGAGGACCTGCGCGGCAAGAAGATCGCCAACCAGACCGGCTCCTCGATCGGCAACGTGTTCGTCGACACGATCGCGCCGGCGCACGGGCTCAAGAAGGGCGACTACCAGGAAGTCCGCATGGACGTGAACGACATGGTGGCCGCCATGGCGGCGAAGACGGTGGACGCCATGGTCAACGTCGAGCCGTACAACGCGATCGCCGAAGCCGACGGCATCGCCACCACGATCATGGATTTCTGGGACGTCGACAAGATGCCGGTGTTCATGGCGGCGACGCCCGACTTCGTCGAGAAGAATCCCGACACGATCGTCGCCTATCTGAAGGCTTGGCTCGACGCCGGGCGCGAGTTCAAGGACAACCCGAAGAAGGTCAACGAGTCCATCTACAAGTTCTACACCGAGAAGGGCTACAAGATGTCGCTCGACACCTTCCAGAAAGCGATCGCGCGCGTCGAGGTGAAGCCCGGATTCCCGGAGGACCTGAAACCCTACATGCAGGAACAGGCCGAGATCCTGCTCAAGGCGAAGAAGATCCCCGCCATTCCGGACTGGAGCAAGGCGCTGCGGCCGGACTTCATCAAGAAAGCGCAGGCGTGATCCGCCTGGCCGCGTGCGACCCTTGCGACATAGGCCTCTCCGTCACCTCTCCCCGACGGGGAGAGGTGATCAGGCTGCGGTCGTCGCACCCTGTTGCGATACGGAAAAAGGCGAGGCGCCGCACTGTTGATCCCTACCCGCATGAAGACTAAACGGAAGGGCCGGCACGTGCCGGCCCTGTCGCCGCCGACCCGAATTCAGACCATCGCTGACTTCCATGGAGAGCCGTATGAGCGTCGCCGAAAAGAACTCAAGCAAGAAGGGTGTGTTCGAGCCCATCACCTGGAATTTCAAGCTGCTCGCTCAGCACGAACTCGACGGCTTCGGCGGCATGGGCGAAGGCATGGCGGTCCAGGTCGCCAAGGACGGCCGGCGCATCATCTGGCTCGCGCACGAAAGCGCGCCCAAGAACTTCACCGCCGTCGACGTGTCCGATCCACGCAAGCCCAAGGTGGTGGTGCAGACCGACCTGCCGCAGAGCTTCATGCGCTCCAACTCGCTGGAGATCAGCGGCGACATCATGGCGGTCGCCTACCAGACGCAGAAGGTCGGGCAGCAGCCGGCCGGTTTCGAGCTGTTCGACATTTCGGTTCCGGAAAAGCCGAAGTCGATCGCGTTCGTTGACGCGTCCGGTCCCTATTCGCGCGGCGTCCACCAGCTCTGGTTCTGCGACGGCGAGTACGTCCACATGGCATCCGGCGCCGCCGACTTCAAGCCGACGCATCCGCTCGACGATCAGTGCTACCGGATTTTCGACGTGCGCAATCCGTCGAAGCCGACCGAGGTCGGACGCTGGTGGCTGCCGGGAACGCGCGAAGGCGACAGCGAACCGCCGCCGGTGCGCCACAAGCACATGGACAAGGGCTTCCGCGCCCACAACACCAACGTCTATCCGCAGCGGCCCGACCGCTGCTATCTCGGCTATATCGACGCCGGCATGTTCATCATGGACATTTCCGACAAATCGAAGCCGAAGCCGATCGCCCGCTGGGACAATTCCCCGCCCTATACGGGTTTCACCCACACGGTGCTGCCGCTGTTCGAGCGCAACCTGCTCGTCGTCACCGACGAGTCGACCGTCGACGACGCCCAGGACTGGCCGAAGCTCATCTGGATTCTCGACGCGCGCGAAGAGACCAACCCGGTGCCGATCGCGACCTGCCCGATCCCGGACTACGAGTCGTTCATGCACCGCGGCGGACGCTTCGGCGCGCACAACATCTTCGAGAACACGCCCTCGCCGCACGCCTGGCATTCGGATCAGGTCGTCGTCGGCACGTTCTTCAACGGCGGACTGCGCGCCTACGACATCTCCAATCCGTACCAGCCGAAGCCGGCGGCGACTTTCGTGCCGCAGGCCCCGGCACTCAATCCGCAGGGCACGATCCAGCTCAACGACGTGTTCATCGACGAGCGCGAGATCGTCTACACGGTCGATCGCCACGCCGGCGGGCTCTACATCCTGGAGATGGATTTCTGACGGTCCTCGATCTCTTCCGCTCGACAGAAGCCGGCCCGTTCGGGCGACGGCAGAAACGCGAGCGCGGAACGCGTATCCCGGTCACGGTCGTGACCGGGTTCCTGGGCGCCGGGAAGACCACGCTGGTGAAGCACTTCCTGGCGTCGCCGGAAGGCCAAGGCACGGCCGTCGTCGTCAACGAGTTCGGCGCGGCCGGCATCGACGATGCGCTGCTGCGCGGGAGTGCCGACGAAACCGTGCTGCTCGGCAACGGCTGCCTGTGCTG
>CAYVBN010000094.1:0-6014 GCA_964449645.1 uncultured Hyphomicrobiales bacterium | reverse complement strand
TGGATCCGGTTGGTGACCGTCGCGACGACCTGCTGGATGTCGCCGACCGCCTGCGGATTGGCCATTTCCAGCCGCGCCCGGACCACGTCTGAGGCCTTGGCGAGCAGCTTGAGGAAGTGGTGGCGCGGAATGTCCGGCCGCGAACCGACCGTGATGGCGAGCCGATCATTGTTCTCGCACTTGCCGACGAGGCGTCCGTAGCCGTCCTCCGAGAACCGCGCCCCGCGATTTTCGGCCGTTTGACGCACGACCTCGCCGTCTCCGCGTTCCAGCAGGACGTCAGTGACTGCTTCGGGCAGATACTTGCGCTGCGCGATGGCGCGCAAATGGCTCTGGCCTTTAGTGCGGGCGTTCTCGACCAGATCGGGCTCTGCGAGACGCTCGGAATGCGTGAGGATCGGCCCCGCCACGTCGATCTCGTCGTCGAAGGCGAGCGTGCGCGTGATCGTCCGCGGCGCGCGTGGGTTGCGCGCCAGCCGCTCCGCCAGAATTGCCCGCGCGGACGTCTCGATTTCCGCGACGAGGCGCATGAACACGTCGTCGAACAGCGCGATCTGCTCTTCGGAGTACTGGCCGCAGCCCCAGGTGAACAGATCCGTGATGTGGTGCAGCATGCCGGCCCGCCGTTCCGGCGTGACGTGGGAGACGGCGACTTCAAGTTCGTGAATCAACATGGTCTGCGCGTTCATGGGTGGTCGAAACGGTTGGGGGTGGACGGTCCGGCTGCCGAAAGCCCGCGACCGGAGGAGCCGCCGTGTCCGTCAGGTTTCCTGATCGGATGCATCGGGCGACGCTCCTCGCGTTTGATCCGGCGCTTGATCTGGTCGGGACCGCTCATATGGCGTCCTCGAGATGCCGACGCGGCACGAACGGAGCGAAATCGAGCTGTGCGTTCGGGCATGGCCGGCCGAGCAGATAGCCCTGAAGCTCGTCGACCCCGGCGGCGCGAAGCAGTTCGAACTGCTCCTGGGTCTCGACGCCCTCCGCCGTAGTCGTGATGTTGAGGCTCTTCCCCAGGCCGGTAATGGCGCAGATGATGGCGGCGCAGTCGGCACGGCTCGACAGCTCGGCGACGAACGAGCGGTCGATCTTGATCTTGTCGAACGGGAACATCCGCAGATAGCTCAGCGACGAGTAGCCCGTGCCGAAGTCGTCGAGCACGATCGAGACCCCGAGGCTCTTGAGCTCGTGCAGCATCGCGAGATTGTCGGCGTTCTTCTGCAGCAGCACCGATTCGGTGATCTCCAATTCCAGCCGCTCCGGGCACAGCGAGGAATCGACCAGCGCCCGCGTCACGGTCTCGACCAGGTTGCCGCGCTGGAATTGCGTGGGCGAGAGATTCACGGCGATCCTGACCGCGAACGGCCAGGTCGACGCGTCCTGGCAGGCGCGCCGCAGCACCCATTCGCCGAGCGGGACGATCAGCCCGGTTTCTTCGGCGAGCGGAATGAAGCGATCCGGCGAGATCAGTCCGCGCTCGGGATGCCGCCAGCGGACCAACGCCTCGGCGCCGCGCGCCTCGCGCGTGCCGGCGTCGAACACCGGTTGGTAGTGCAGCTCGAAATCCCCGCGCGAAATGGCATTGCGCAGATCCACGCCGAGGGCGTGCCGCAACAGCGCCTCCGATTCCATCGCCAGCTCGAACAGACGGAAGCCGTTGCGGCCCTCCGCCTTGACGCGATAGAGCGCGAGATCGGCGTTCTTCAGGAGCTGGTCGGCGGCGTTGCCGTCATGCGGCGCGAGCGCGATGCCGATGCTGGTCCCGACGACGACCTGGTGCCCGGCGATCTCGAACGGCGTGCCGATCGCGTCGAGCAGACGGCTCGCCAAGGTGATGGCCGCCTCGCGCTGGTTTTCCTCGGCCGGCTGCAGGATGGCGAACTCGTCGCCGCCGAGGCGCGCGACCGTGTCGACCTCGCGCGTGGCCGCGCGCAGACGGTCGGCGACCGCCTTCAGCAGCGCGTCTCCGATGGGATGGCCGAGCGAATCGTTCACCGTCTTGAACTCGTCGAGGTCGAGCACGAACACGGAGAAGCCGCGGCCCGTCCGCCGCAGCAGCGCGAGAGCCTCCTGAATCTTCTCCAGGAACAGCGCGCGGTTGGCGAGATCGGTCAGGGTGTCGTGGCGGGCCATGTAGGCGATCTGCCGCTCCGACCGCCTGCGGTCGGAAATGTCCTCGTGCGTCGCCACCCATCCGCCTTCCGCCATCGGATGGTTGACGATCTGGATCGTGCGCCCTTCGGCGGTCTCGATCAGTTGCCGGTAGGGCTTGCCGCGGGCGATGGCGGCGAGAAGCTCGGCGCAATAGCGCTGCGGATCGCCGGAGAACGACCCGGCGCGTTTGCGGGACTCCAGCAGGTCGGCGACCGTGCAGCCGGGCTTCGCCGTCTCGGGCGTGAGGCCGTACATCTCCATGTAGCGTTCGTTGCAGACGACGAGGCGCGCGGCCGAATCGAACATGCACAGGCCTTGCGACATGTTGTTGAGGGCGGTGTCGAGCTGCCGCTTCTGGGCGACGAGCTTGCGTTGCGCCTGGCTGTTCGCCCGCATCAACTGGCGCACCACGAGGGCGACCAGGGTGGCGATGGCAAGCGCCGCGAGCGCGCCCGCCGCGATGAGGAACCGGGATTCCCGCTGCCAGTTGGCGAAGACGTCCTCGATGTCGAGTCCGGCGCTGATCGCAAGCGGATAATTGCTCAGACGGTGGACGGCGATCAGCCGATCCTTGTCGTCCATGCGGGCGACGATTCGCAGGGTTCCGCTCATCCCGCCGCCGTCGTGCAGCGCCTCGATGACCCGCGTGAACTTCTCCCCGATCATCGACTCCAGCCGCGGGTAGCGGACCAGCAGGACGCCGTCGGTGCGGAACACCGCGATCGAGGCGTGCGGGCCGAGCGCCAGCGAGCCGAACAGGTTTTCGAAATACGAAAGATCGATCGTCGACGTGATGACGCCGATGAACTCGCCCGAGGGCGTCACGATCTTGCGTCCGAAATAGATCGACCAGTGTCCCGTGTAGCGGTCGATCTGCGGCTCGCTGACCATCGCGTCGAGATGATCGGTCGATTTCAGCGTCCTGAAGAACTTCCGGTCGGCGATATTGAGCTCGGGAACGGGCCAGGAGTGCGAGAAATTGAGGATGCGACCGTCCGCGCCGATGACCGAAATGGCCCGCGCTGCCGGAAGCCCGTTGGCGCAGTCCTCCAGCATTCTGTGGACGTCGTAGCTCGACATCACGCGCTCGAACGAGGCGCGGGATCCGGTCGCGCTCGCGCGGAAACGGTCGACCAAGCTGTTCTGGACGATGGCGAGCGATTCGAAGATCCGGTCGGACTGTTCCGCCAGCACGAGGGCGATGTTGCGCACCTCGCGTTCGCTGTTCTGGAGCGCCCGGTTGTGGAGCTCCGATACCAGAACCGCCGTGACCAGCGCGACGCCGGCGATCAGCACCAGCCCGCACGAGATCAGGGTGGCGATCGGCCAGGTGCCGGCCCGGTCCAGCTTCCTGAAGCCCTCGACGAAGGCGGCGACGTCGGCCGACAGCGAAGGCGTTTGACTGTCTTTCTCCGCCTTCTGGCTGGGAGAGGGATTCAGCATGTTTGACCCGACTTGAACTCAGCCGATCGAGCAGCCGAGGAAGCTGTCCGATCGACCGCCGGGGTGACGAAAGGCCGGCGAACGATTCGGCTGCGGACACGCGTGGGACGGCACCGTGGCCGAGCGAACTGCGTCTGCTGACCTTACGGACGAGAAGTAATGAAATTGTTTCGAATGCCGTCGATTTCGTTTGCGAGCCGATAAGCATGAGAGGGCGGCGGAGCCGTTCGCAGGCTTTGTTCTCTTAAGAATCCGACGCGTCGCTATTTCGCAAATTGGCCGAGTAGAATATCTGCCGGCAGCGCCGCGACGACAGTCATTCGGCCCGGAGACCATAGTTGAGGCCAGTTGTTCGGGTGCGGAATCGTCATCAGAGCATGATTTCGCAGTCGAATCCTGCCACTTCGGCAACACATTCGAGCCACATTGGCCTCACATTAACTCCACATTAACCAAGCCACATTTAGCTGGGGCGAGTCTTCGCGGTGGCGCAACGAGGACGGTGCTCGCAAGAGAGGTTGGGCGCGCGCGGGCGCGTCCGAATGGGGGAGACCCGCCATGTTGACGCTCACAGCCGGCAGCCTGCTGATCGGCGCTTTGCTCGGGCTTCGTTTCCGCGTTTTCTTCTTCATCGTGCCGGCGATCGGCGCCACACTCTCGCTCATCGCGGCGGCCGGCGTGGCGCGCGGGCAGGAAATAGGTTCGGTCCTGCTCGCGATGGGCGCCGCAGCGCTCGCGATGCAGTTCGGCTACGCAGCCGGAGCGGTCGTGCGATTTGCGCTCGACACCCGGGCCCGGGGCAAGAATTCGCCCGTGCACGCCTGAAAATCGGGCCACCAGGTGGGCGGCCCGCTCACCGGGCCGCCTCATCCCACGGGAATCTGGGCAAGTCTCGCGCCTGTCCGGAGGCGCATGCTGCGGTCACACCGCTTCGACGAAGCTGTCGACGACCCGCTTCTCGCCGGCCTTGTCGAACTGGATCGTGAGCTTGTTGCCCTCGACCGCGACGACATTGCCGTAGCCGAACTTCTGATGGAACACGCGTGCGCCGACCGCGAAGGTGGAGACGGTGCCGGTCGATTTGGCGACGAGCTCGCCTTCGAGGGTGAGGGGGGCGCGGCGCGGCACGCCCTGCGGGCGGCCGCCGGGGCGCGGCCCGACGTTCTCGCCGTCGTCGGACCCGCTGTCCTCGAACCCGCCGCGCTTCATCCTGTTCTGTGCGCGCTGCCAGCCCGGGGTGCCGTAGTTGGAGCCGAAGCTCTCCATGCTGTCGAAACGTGAGCCGTAGCCGCCCCAGCCGAAGCCGCCCTTCGATTCCGCCACCTCGACGCTGGCTTCCGGCAGCTCGTCGATGAAGCGCGACGGCACCGTCGCCTGCCAGCTCCCGTGGATGCGACGGTTCGAGACGAAATAGATCCGGGCGCGCCGGCGCGCCCGCGTGAGCCCGACATGCGCGAGGCGGCGCTCCGCCACGAGGCCGGCACGGCCCAGCTCGTCGAGCGAGCGCTGATGCGGCAGCAGCCCTTCCTCCCAGCCGGGCAGGAACACCGTGTCGAACTCCAGTCCCTTGGCGGAATGCAGGGTCATGATCGAGACGGCATCCGCTTCGGCGCCCTTGTCCGTGTCCATCACCAGCGAGACGTGCTCGAGAAACCCCTGGAGGTTCTCGAACTCCTCCATCGAGCGGATCAGCTCCTTCAGGTTCTCGAGGCGGCCGGCGGCATCGGCCGAGCGGTCCTTCTGCCACATCTCGGTATAGCCCGACTCGTCGAGCACGATTTCGGCAAGCTCGGTGTGCGGCAGCGCGTCCTTTTGCGCGCGCCAACGCTCGAAGGCGGCGAGGAGGTCGCGCAGGCTGGTGCGCGGCTTCGGTTTCATCTCCTCGGTTTCCACCATGATCCGCGCCGCTTCCATCAGCGGAATTCGCCGCGCGCGCGCGTGATCGTGCAGGGCCTGCAGCGCCGCGTCGCCGAGGCCGCGCTTCGGCACGTTGACGATGCGCTCGAAGGCGAGATCGTCCGTTGTCGAATTGACGCAGCGCAGATAGGCGAGCGCATCGCGAATCTCCGCCCGCTCATAGAAGCGCGGGCCGCCGATCACCCGATAGGACAGGCCGAGCGTGACGAAGCGGTCTTCGAACTCGCGCATCTGGAAGGAGGCGCGCACGAGGATCGCAATCTCGTTGAGCGCGTGGCCCTGCCGCTGCAGCTCCTCGATCTCCTCGCCGATGGCGCGGGCCTCTTCCTCGGAATCCCAGGCGGAGACGACGGCGACCTTCTCGCCGGCTTCTCCCTCGGTGCGCAGCGTCTTGCCGAGCCGGCCCTCGTTGTGTGCGATGAGGTGCGAGGCGGTGACGAGGATGTGGCCGGTGGAGCGGTAATTGCGCTCGAGGCGGATCACCCGGGCGCCGGGAAAGT
>CAYVBN010000093.1:0-6661 GCA_964449645.1 uncultured Hyphomicrobiales bacterium | reverse complement strand
GGCGTCGTCGCCATCGTGGGCGTCACCGAGGAAGGCAAGGCCGGCATCGTGGTCGGCGTGACGTCCGATCTCACCCCGCGCTTCAACGCCGTCGACCTCGTGCGCAAGGGCGCGGAGGCGTTGGGCGGCAAGGGCGGCGGCGGCCGTCCCGATATGGCGCAGGCCGGCGGTCCCGATGGCGGTAAGGCTGACGCCGCGCTCGCCGCGATCGAGGCCGCGCTCGCCGGGTGAGCCGGCGGGCGAACGCCGCGCCGGTCGCATTCGCACGGGAGCGTGGCACCCGGCGAACGCGTCGAGGTCACGACATGCAGACCCCCGGTCCAGGCGCGCGGGATGGCGAAGCGCAAGCTGCGCTGTGACCGCTCGCATTGGTCGTGTGTTCTCGGCCGGCCATCGCCCCCACTTCCCATCGTTGAAATTGCCCATGGGAAGCTCTGGCCTCGTAGGTTGCAATCTGCGCGTCCTGCAACTAAACTCTAGGTTGCATGAATCGCGAGGGGGCATCATGAGGGGAGTCGCGCGGCATGTTGCGCTGATCTGCGGAATTCTGGCCGTGGCAGCGTCGGAAGGGCGGGCTCAATCCGCCGAGCCGGATCGGTATTGGAACGATATCAACAAGCTCCATTGGCAGTTCGGAGCGACGCAGGGGCGCATCGGGGAACAGGCAACGCTGGTTGTTCCCAAAGGATACGGTTTTCTAGGATCGGCTGATACGAGACGATTTCTGGAACTCAACGGCAACCCGGCTCGGGACAACCGCTATCTTGTGGCGCCCGAGGACTTGAAGTGGTTCGGCGTCTTCGTGTTCGAACCGCTAGGGTACGTGCGGGACGATGAAACGATCGATCCCGACCGACTGCTGCAGACGCTCCGCGAAAACGCGACGAGCGAGGACGAAGAACGCAAGCGGCTCGGAATGCCCGCCCTCCACCTGGAGGGCTGGTCCGTTCCTCCTCACTACGATGCCCACACAAAGCGCTTGGAATGGGGAACGAAGCTTCGAACGGAAGAAAACGAGCTGCTCGTAAATTATACGATCAAGCTGCTTGGCCGCTCGGGCGTGATGGACGCGATCCTCGTTTCCGATCCGCAGAACCTCGATCGCGATGTCAAAGAGTTCAAGTCCGTCTTAACGTGGTATGATTTCACTCCCGGCCACAAATACAGTGAATTTCGGAGCGGAGACAAAGTTGCCGAGTATGGCCTCACCGCTCTCGTAGTCGGTGGGGCCGCGGCCGCTGCGGCGAAAAGCGGGGCTTTCAAAGGCCTCGCGAAATTGATCGCTGTCGGCATTGCCGGTGTCTGTGCCGCCTGCTGGGGATTTCTGAAGCGGCTGTTCAGAAGAGCATGATCTCGTGTTCGATCTGATCGCCTATTCGCCGCTCGGATTCTGGGCAGTGGCATGCCTCATCGTCCTTGCCGATTCCGTTGTGCTCCTGAGCCCGGGAGAATTCACGTTTCGGTTTGCCGCGGGTGCGAAGGTCCGCCTGCGAGCGAATCCCTATCCGTTCCTGCTTCTGCGGCGTGAGCTTGTCTTCACTCTCGTCAACTATCCGGGCGTTCCGTTTCTCATCTCTTCTATGCAAGCGCCCGAACTTACACGTCGGTCGTTCGTGTCGTTGCTGCTCGTCTGTCAGCGGACCGCTGTCCGCTGCCGGTCGTTGTCTGCGCTGTCCTGGTCGGGCATTGTCCTGCTCTGTGTGGTCGGCCCGATCCTCAGCTTGCAGTACGGCGTCGAGTTTTCGATCGTTGCAATCTGGCTGCCAATGTATGCGCTCGCCTTGCTTGTCATCGCGATCGTGTACCGGAACAGGCGTGAACTCGGCTTCGACGCGGCCGATCTGATCGGCATCGGACTCGAATATCTGGTCTGCCCGTTCCTGCTGGTAAACACGTGGAAGAAGGTGGCGCTGCGCCGCACGCACGCGTTTCATCCGGTGCTGTTGGCCCGTTACTGTACCGCCGATCCGACCGCGGCGCTGCGAAACCTGGAATCCAATTTGGCCGAGAAGCAGGGCGCCGAACGGCGCGTCGAATGAACGGCTCTGCGCGGGAAGTCAGCCCCGGCCGTCCGCCGGGGCTGATCGCATCGCGTGTTACGCCATCGCCTTCTTGAGGTTCTCGTCGACCTTGTCGAGGAAGCCGGTGGTCGAGAGCCACTTCTGGTCGGCGCCGACGAGGAGCGCGAGGTCCTTGGTCATGAAGCCGGATTCCACCGTGCCGATGCAGACCTGCTCGAGCGTCGAGGCGAACTTCGCGAGCTCGGCGTTGTTGTCGAGCTTGGCGCGATGCGCGAGGCCGCGCGTCCAGGCGAAGATCGAGGCGATCGAGTTGGTCGACGTCTCCTTGCCCTTCTGGTGCTCGCGGTAGTGGCGCGTCACCGTGCCGTGCGCGGCTTCCGCTTCGACTGTCTTGCCGTCGGGCGTCATCAGCACCGAGGTCATCAGGCCGAGCGAGCCGAAGCCCTGCGCCACCGTATCGGACTGCACGTCGCCGTCGTAGTTCTTGCACGCCCAGACGTAGCCGCCCGACCACTTGAGCGCCGCCGCTACCATGTCGTCGATCAGCCGGTGCTCGTAGGTGATCCCGGCCTTCTCGAACTGCGCCTTGAACTCCTTGTCGAACACCTCCTGGAAGATGTCCTTGAAGCGGCCGTCGTAGACCTTGAGGATCGTGTTCTTGGTCGAGAGATAGACCGGCATTTTGCGCGCCAGCCCGTAATTGAACGAGGCGCGGGCGAAATCGCGGATCGAATCCTCGAGGTTGTACATGGCGAGCGCCACGCCGCCGCCCGGGAAGTCGAACACCTCGTGCTCGATCGTCTTGCCGTCCTTGCCGACGAAGCTCAGCGTGAGCTTGCCGGGACCCGGGATGATCATGTCCGTCGCGCGATACTGGTCGCCGTAGGCATGGCGGCCGATGATGATCGGCTTGGTCCAGCCGGGCACCAGGCGCGGCACGTTCTTGCAGATGATCGGCTCGCGGAAGATGACGCCGCCCAGGATGTTGCGGATGGTGCCGTTCGGCGACCGCCACATCTTCTTGAGGCCGAATTCTTTCACCCGGCCTTCGTCCGGCGTGATGGTCGCGCACTTGACGCCGACGCCATGCTTCCTGATCGCCTCGGCCGCGTCGATCGTGATCTGGTCGTCGGTCTCGTCGCGCTTTTCGATGCTGAGGTCGTAGTAGAGCAGGTCGACGTCGAGATACGGATGGATCAGCTTGTCCTTGATGAGCTGCCAGATGATCCGGGTCATCTCGTCGCCGTCGAGTTCGACGACCGGGTTCTTCACCTTGATCTTCGCCATGAAACCAAATGCTCCGCTTGGTGCGTCGGAATGAGCTGTCCTGTCGGGAATGTCGCCAGAGCGCGAACTCGCGCGGCGGACCGCCGGGCGCGGCTCCTATAGCACCCGCCCGGCGGCCGGCAAAGGTGCCCGGCGGGGCTCCGGGGGCCGGCGGACCGTCCGCCGGGCCGGCCCCACGGCCGGAATGCGGCCGCGACGGACCAGGTGGCGGGATCACGGCTCGACGGCGCGGCGCCCGCAAGGCATAGAGGGCCGATGCCGGGTGCTGGAACCGATAAAACCAAGCTGTGGACCGAAACCGCGGGGCCGGTCGTCGTTCTGGTCGAGCCGCAGCTCGGCGAGAACATCGGCGCGGCCGCGCGCGTGATGGGAAATTTCGGCCTCTCCGAACTGCGCCTGGTCAAGCCGCGCCAGGGCTGGCCCAATCCGAAGGCGCGCATCATGGCCTCCGGCGCCGATCGCGTGCTCGACGAGGCGCGCCTGTTCGACAGCGTCGCGGCGGCGATCGCCGACTGCAGCTTCGTGCTGGCGACGACGGCGCGCGCCCACGATCAGGCGAAGCCCGTCATCGGCGCCGACGAAGCCGCGCGCCAGATTGCGCCCCGCGTCGCGGCCGGCGAGACGACCGCGATCATGTTCGGGCGCGAGCGCAACGGCCTCGAGAACGACGAGGTGGCGCTCGCCGACCGCATCGTCACGCTCCCCGTCAACCCCGCCTTCGCCTCGCTCAATCTCGCGCAGGCCGTCGCGGTGCTGTCCTACGAATGGTTCAAGCTGACGTCCGCCGGCACGCTGCCCTTCCGGATGCCGGAGAAATCCGAGCCGGCCGTGAAGGAGCAACTGCTGGCGTTCTTCGCCGATCTCGAGCGCGAACTGGAGAAGGTCGAGTTCTTCCGTCCGCCCGACAAGCGGCAGACCATGGTGATCAACCTGCGCACCATCTTCACCCGCATGCAGCCGACCCGCCAGGACCTCCAGACGCTGCACGGCGTCATCATGGCCATCGCGCAGGGCCGCAAGGGCCCGGCCAAGGGCGGCGTGCTCGACGGCGAGGAGGCGGCGCGGCTGCGCGCGCTGCTCGCCGAACATGCGCAGGGCCGCGTCCCCTCCGAGCGCGGACCGGTGCGCGGCCTCTCGCGGCTGCTCCGCCGCAATCCGACCGATGCGGAACGCATCCTCTGGGAGGCGCTCGTCAACGACCGGCGCTTCGCCGGCCGCGGCTTCAAGCGCCAGGTGCCGGTCGGGCCGCACATCACCGATCTGGTATCGTTTCCGCTGCGCCTCGTCGTCGATCTCGTGCCGGCGCAGGAGAGCGCGGACGCCGCCGCGGCGCGGCGCGACAAGCGCGAATGGCTCGCGGCGCGCGGCTACACGGTGTGCGAGGTCCGCGCAGTCGACGTCGAAACCGACGTCGCGCGCGTGCTCGATCAGCTTGCTCCGAGAATCAGTGCGTAAAGAATCAGCGCGTGACGGCGGCGTGAAGACCCGGCGAGATTGCCGCTCACCGCACGCGCAGATCCCGACTGCGCGCGGCTGACGCATGCCGCGGCCTCGTACACCTACCGATTCAATCGAATCGGAACGCGCTCAAAAAATATTGGCACGCATTCGCCATGGCGAACCGGTTTTCACGTCGCCGGACAAGGCTTGCGGCGCGGTGCCGGAGCGCCGCCACACCGGGCCTTGGAGCGGGACGGCTTGTCTTCGAACCGCCGCCTCTCTTTCGCCTGACCGTCGTCCCCCGACGTGAGCGAACACGATTCCAGCCGAGACCCGGTGCTTCCGTTCGGGACCGGGTCTCAGCGCCCGTCCTTGATGTCCGCAACCGCACGCTGCATCAGCTCGTCCATCGTGCGGCGGATCTGGTGGTCGGACTGCTCGATCTGCTTGGCGTCGAAATCGCGGCGGATCTTGCGGAAGACGTCGTGGTCGCCCGCTTCCTCGAAGTCCGAGGCCACGACCTCCTTGGCGTAGGCTTCCGCCTCCGCGCCGCTGAGCCCGAGCTTCTCGGCGGCCCACAGGCCCAGCATCTTGTTGCGGCGTGCCGCGGCCTTGAACTTGAGCTCCTCGTCGTGCACGAACTTCCGCTCGAAGTCGTCCTTACGCTTGTCGAAGGTAGTCATACGCGCCCCGTTGTGACGTCGTCGGAGGTGACCGACAGTTTCGCGCCTTGCATATAGAGGTGCAATCGTCAAGGCAACACGATGACGTGGCCGAAGAACGACGTTGCGAGGAAGCCGTCGGGGGTCTATGTCAGTATACTCCGCACGAGGTTCGGCGAGTTTGCCGGTGCGGAGGAGCAGGCCACCCGAGTTCTCGCGTCGCGCCGCTCAGTTCCGCCGCCGCGGACCCTCGAACGAACTGGAGCCACGGCATCCCATGGATTTTCTCAAGCCACGGTACACTCCGATGAGCCGCCGTCGCCGCATTTATGAAGGCAAGGCGAAGGTCCTCTACGAGGGACCGGAGCCCGGAACGTTGATCCAGCACTTCAAGGACGATGCGACCGCCTTCAACGCCAAGAAGCACCAGGTCATTGAGGGCAAGGGCGTCCTCAACAACCGCATCTCCGAGTATCTGTTCCAGCACCTCAACGACATCGGCGTGCCGACGCACTTCATCCGCCGGCTCAACATGCGCGAGCAGCTGATCCGCGAAGTGGAGATCATTCCGCTCGAAGTGGTCGTGCGCAATGTCGCCGCCGGTTCGCTCTCGCAGCGTCTCGGCATCGAGGAGGGAACGCAGCTTCCGCGCTCCATCATCGAATTCTACTACAAGAACGACGCGCTCGGCGATCCGATGGTCTCCGAGGAGCACATCACCGCCTTCGGCTGGGCGACGCCGCAGGAGATCGACGACATCATGGCGCTCGCCATCCGGGTGAACGACTTCCTCTCCGGACTCTTCCTCGGCGTCGGCATCCGTCTCGTCGATTTCAAGATGGAGTGCGGCCGCCTGTGGGAGAACGAGATGATGCGCATCGTCGTCGCCGACGAGATCTCTCCCGATTCGTGCCGCCTGTGGGACATCAAGTCGAGCGAGAAGCTCGACAAGGACCGTTTCCGGCGCGACCTCGGCGGCCTGCTCGAGGCCTATACCGAAGTCGCCAAGCTCCTCGGCATCATGAGCGAGAACGAGCGCCCCCAGGGCACGGGCCCGGTGCTGGTGAAGGGCTGAAGCGCCGGTCAGGCGCAGGCGTGGATTTGCGTCATGCCGGGTGAAGGCCGGGCATGGCGACTCACTGTATAGATCGAGCCATGAAAGCCCGCGTCACCGTTACCCTGAAGACCGGCATCCTCGACCCGCAAGGCAAGGCGATCGAGGGCGCGCTGCGTTCGCTCGGCGTCGAGGGT
>CAYVBN010000092.1:0-7139 GCA_964449645.1 uncultured Hyphomicrobiales bacterium | reverse complement strand
GTCGCGGCCATCCTGACCGATCTCAAGCTTGACGACGCCACCATCGCGGCGGCGCTCCTGCACGACACCATCGAGGACACCCCGACCACGCGGGCCGAGATCGACGAGATCTTCGGTCCCGATATCGGTCATTTGGTGGATGGCCTGACCAAGCTGAAAAAGCTCGATCTGGTCTCGCGCGAGGCCAAGCAGGCCGAAAACCTGCGCAAGCTCCTGCTCGCGATCGCCGACGACGTGCGCGTGCTGCTCGTGAAGCTCGCCGACCGCCTGCACAACATGCGCACGATCGAGCACATGCCTCCCGAGGCGCGCCGGCGCACCGCCGAGGAGACGCTCGACATCTACGCGCCGCTCGCCGGCCGGATCGGCATGCACGAAATGCGCGAGGAGCTGGAAGACCTCGCGTTCCACGAACTCTATCCCGAGGCTTACAAGGTCATCAGCGAGCGCTTGTTCACGGTCGCCGACCGCGACAGCGCCCTGATCGCCGACATCGAACAGCAGCTCACCCGCAAGCTCGCCGACCGCGGAATCCTCGCGGAGGTGACCGGGCGGCGCAAGCGCGCCTATTCGACCTGGCGCAAGATGGAGCGCAAGGCGGTCGGCTTCGAGCAGCTTTCCGACATTTTCGGCTTCCGCGTCGTCGTGAAGACCCTACCGGAGTGCTACCAGGCGCTCGGTATCGTGCACACGACCTGGCCGGTCGTGCCGGGACGCTTCAAGGATTACATCTCAACCCCGAAGCAGAACGACTACCGCTCGCTGCACACGACCGTGATCGGCCCGGGCAAGCAGCGGGTGGAATTGCAGATCCGCACCGAGGAAATGCACCGGATCGCCGAATACGGCATCGCCGCGCACGCGCTCTACAAGGATGGCGTCGGCTCGCCGACCGAGATGCTCTCGCGCGAGTCGAACGCCTATGCCTGGCTGCGCCGGACCATCGAGCTCCTGGCGGAAGGCTCCAATCCGGAGGAATTCCTTGAGCACACCAAGCTCGAGCTGTTCCACGACCAGGTCTTCTGCTTCACCCCGAAGGGCAAGCTCATCGCGCTGCCGCGCAAGGCGACGCCGATCGATTTCGCCTATGCGGTGCACACGGACATCGGCAACCGCACCGTCGGCTGCAAGATCAACGGCAAGATCGCTCCGCTGGTCTCGGAACTGCAGAACGGGGACGAGGTCGAGATCCTGACCTCCAAGGCGCAGCTCGCGCCCCCAGCGGCCTGGGAGTCGATCGTCGTCACCGGCAAGGCGCGGGCGGCGATCCGCCGGGCCACGCGGGTGGCGGTGCGCACGCAGTATGCCGGGCTCGGCCGGCGCATCGTCGAGCGGCTGTGCCAGCGCGCCAAGCGCGAATATTCCGACGAGAAGCTGACCGGCGCGTTGCCGCGGCTTGCCCGCGCCTCGATCGACGACGTCTTCGCGGCGGTCGGGCGCGGCGAGATGAAGGCGTCCGACGTCGCCCGCGCGATGTACCCGGATTACAAGGAGGACCGCACCGCCGCGACGGTCGTGCCGAAGCCCGACAGCGGCTGGTTCGGGCTGCGCCGTGCCAAGGCGGTCAAGTTCAAGGTCCCGGGCACCCAGGACAAGGCCCTGTCCATCCCGATCCGCGGCATCAACAGCGACCTGCCGGTCCGTTTCGCGCCCGACGGAGGCGCGGTACCGGGCGACCGCATCGTCGGCATCCTGACCGCCGGGGAGGGGATCACGATCTATCCCATCCAGTCGCCGGCGCTGCAGGAGTTCGAGGACACGCCGGAGCGCTGGCTCGACGTGCGCTGGGACGTGGACGACAAGGCGCCGCAGCGTTTCCCCGCGCGCATTTCCGTTCAGTCGGTGAACGAGCCCGGCTCGCTCGCGCAAGTCGCGCAGGTGATCGCCGAGCACGACGGGAACATCGACAATATCCGCATGACCCGCCAGTCGCCCGATTTCACCTCCCTGACGATCGATCTCGAGGTCTACGACCTCAAGCACCTGACCGCCATCATCGCCCAATTGCGGGCCAAGGCGGTGGTGGCGAGCGCCGAACGGGTCAACGGCTGAAGCCGGCGTGCCGGTCCGGCGGGCTGCTGATCGTGTCCGGGTGCGATGAATTTTGCCGCCGGAGCCGATACGATCAGCCGATCCTCACGCCGGGGCGGTTCCGCCCAAGGCTTCACCACGACAGAAGGGCATGAACGTGAACGCGGTCCCCCACCTCCGACTTGGGGTCAACATCGACCACGTGGCGACGCTGCGGAACGCGCGCGGCGGCCGCCATCCCGATCCGGTGAAGGCGGCGGAGGCCGCGATCGCCGCGGGGGCGGACGGGATCACGGCCCATTTGCGCGAAGACCGCCGTCACATCCGCGACGATGACATCGCGCGGCTGAAGCAGGCCATCTCGAAGCCCCTCACCCTCGAGATGGCGGCGACCCCCGAGATGGTCGATATTGCGTTGAAGGTCCGACCGCACGCCGCCTGCCTGGTGCCCGAACGGCGCGAGGAGCGCACCACCGAGGGCGGGCTCGACGTGGGCGGCAACCGGACGCAGATCGAATCCGTCGTCGCCCGGCTCGACGGCGGCGGCATCCGGGTCTCACTGTTCATCGCGCCCGAGCGTGCCCAGGTCGAGGCCGCGGCGGCCGTGAAGGCGCCGGTGATCGAGATCCACACCGGCTCGTGGTGCGAGGCGATCGGCGACCGGCAAGCCGCGGCGGCTGAATTCGCCCGCATCGTCGCGGCGGCGAAACTCGCCCGCGAACTGGGTCTCGAAGTGCATGCCGGCCATGGGCTCGACTATGCGACCGCCGAAGCGATCGCCACGCTGCCCGAGATCGTCGAGCTCAATATCGGCCATTTCCTCATCGGCGAGGCGGTGTTCGACGGCCTTGCCAATGCGGTGAGGACGATGCGCGCGGCGATGGATCGCGGGCGCGCGCACGGCGGGACGGGCCGATGATTCTCGGGATCGGCACGGATCTGGTCGATATCCGCCGCATCGCCAAGGTGATCGAGCGACATGGTGACCGGTTTCTCGAACGGGTGTTCACCGAGACCGAGCGGGCGCGCGCCGCCCGGAAGGCGCGGGCTGTGGAAACCTACGCCAAGCGTTTCGCCGCCAAGGAGGCGTGCGCCAAGGCGCTCGGAACGGGCATCCGCTCCGGCGTCTGGTGGCGCGACATGGGCGTGGTCAATCTGCCCTCCGGACGTCCGACCCTGCGGCTCACCGGCGGTGCGCTCGCCCGGCTCGGCGCGATCACGCCGCCGGGCTACGAGGCGCGGATCGACCTCGCTCTGGCCGACGAATGGCCGATCGCGCAGGCGTTCGTGGTCATCTCAGCCATGCATCCGGAGGCGCCGTGAGGCGGCCCCTTCGATTGCGCGGGACCCGGCAAGCGGCTAAAAGGGCCGACATCGGGACTGGCGGCATCGACTTTGATTGCGCCGGTCCCGATTATTAACATGCTGAAAAAAGGCTCGTTTCTCCAGCTTTCCGGTAGACCGGTGAGTCGGCGGGCCGGTTCGGCCGTTGTGGGGCGCGCAACCAGCGAGACGAGAGGCCGATGAGCGTGTCGACCGAGGAAAAACGGAAGAAGGAAGGCGGGTTCGCTGAGACGGTTCGCGTGATCGTGCACGCGCTGATCATCGCTCTCGTCATCCGCACATTCCTGTTCCAGCCCTTCAACATTCCATCCGGCTCGATGAAGGATACCCTGCTGATCGGGGATTATCTGTTCGTATCGAAGTACTCCTACGGTTACAGCCACTACTCGTTCCCGCTGTCGCCGCCGCTGTTTTCCGGACGCATCTTCGCTTCCGAGCCCAATCGCGGCGACGTCGTCGTGTTCCGGCTGCCGAAGGACGACACGACCGATTACATCAAGCGCGTGATCGGGCTGCCGGGCGATCGCATCCAGATGATCGACGGCGTGCTGAACATCAACGGACAGCCGGTCAAGCGCGAGCGCATCGCCGATTTCGTCGAGACCGAAGAGGGGCGCACCACCCGCGTCAAGCAGTGGCGCGAGACGCTCCCGAACGGCGTCAGCTACACGACGCTCGATCTGGTCGACAACGGATTCTACGACAACACGCCGGTCTACGTCGTGCCGCCCGGCCACTACTTCATGATGGGCGACAACCGCGACAACTCGACCGACAGCCGCGTCCTCAGCCAGGTCGGCTACGTGCCGTTCGAGAACATCGTCGGACGCGCCCAGATCATCTTCTTCTCGCTCCATGAAGGCGAGCACGCCTGGGAGATCTGGCGCTGGCCCTGGTCGGTGCGTTGGAATCGCCTGTTCACGTTGGTGCGATGAGCCGCAGGACGAAGGGCAAGAGCGGACTCGAAGACAGAATCGGCTATCACTTCGCCGACAAGGACTTGCTCGACTGCGCCCTGACTCACATCTCGGCGCTGTCCGGCAAGGGGCGGGCAGGCAGCTACCAGCGCCTGGAATTCCTCGGCGACCACGTGCTCGGGCTCGTGGTCTCGGACATGCTCTTTCGCGCGTTCCCCAAGGCCGACGAGGGCGAGCTGTCGCGCCGCCTCGCCGACCTCGTGCGCAAGGAAACCTGCGCCGAAGTCGCGCGCGATATCGATCTCGGCGCCGTCATCAAGCTCGGCCCCTCCGAGGCCAATTCGGGCGGCCGGCGCCGCACCGCCATCCTGGCCGACGTGTGCGAGGCGCTGGTGGGCGCGGTCTTTCTCGACGGCGGCTATGCGGCGGCGGTGGCGCTGGTCGAGCATCTGTGGGGTGAACGGATGCGCAAGCCGGCACGCCCCCTGCGCGACGCCAAGACCCTGCTGCAGGAATGGGCTCAGGCGCGTGGACTGCCGACGCCGTCCTATCGCGAGCTCGAGCGCACCGGCCCGCACCACGATCCGGAGTTCCGCGTGTCGGTCGAACTGCCGCGCCTCGCGCCGGCCGAAGGCGTGGGGCGCTCCAAGCGCGCGGCCGAGCAGGCCGCCGCCGCCGCCATGCTCACGCGCGAAGGCGTCGCACTTGCGGGCAGCGATGGTTGACGAACCTGCCAAGCCTTCCCAGCCGGGGCCGACCGAAGCGCCTCCCGAGAGCGCGACCCGTTGCGGGTTCGTCGCGCTGATCGGCGCGCCGAACGTCGGAAAATCGACCCTCGTCAACGCGCTGGTTGGCACGAAGGTCTCGATCGTCACCCCCAAGGTGCAGACCACGCGCGCTCTGATCCGCGGCATCGCCCTCGTCGACCGGGCGCAGCTCGTGCTCGTCGACACGCCGGGGATCTTCGCGCCGCGGCGGCGGCTCGACCGCGCCATGGTGACGACCGCCTGGAGCGGCGCGCACGACGCGGACGTCGTCTGTCTTCTGATCGATGCCAAGCGCGGCCTCGACGAGGAGACCGAGGCGGTGCTCGACGGTGTCGCCGCGCTGGCGAAGCCCAAGGCGCTCGTCCTCAACAAGGTCGATGCCGTCGGCAAGCCCTCGCTGCTCGTACTTGCCCAGCGCGCCAACGAACGCGTGTCGTTCACGGCAACGTTCATGATCTCGGCGCTGCGCGGCGATGGTGTCGACGACCTGCGGAGCTGGCTCGCCACGCAGGTGCCCGAAGGGCCCTGGCACTATCCGCCCGATCAAGTCGCCGATGCGCCGCTGCGCAGCCTCGCCGCCGAAATCACGCGCGAGAAGCTCTATCTGCGCCTGCACCAGGAGCTGCCCTATCGCTCGACGGTCGAGACCGACGTCTGGAAGGAGCTCAACGACGGCTCGGTGCGCATCGAGCAGACGATCTATGTCGAGCGCGAAAGCCAGCGGAAGATCGTGCTCGGCAAGGGCGGGCAGACCATCAAGGCGATCGGCGCTGAAGCCCGTCGCGACCTCGCGGACATGCTCGAGCAGCGGGTTCATCTTTTCTTGTTCGTCAAGGTGCGCGAAGACTGGAGTGAGGATCCGGAGCGTTACCGCGAGATGGGGCTGGAATTTCCGCGCGCATGATCCGGCGAAGTGGAGCCGGCTCGCCGACAAGATCATGCGCCGTTCGTAAAGTTCGTTCGTAAGGTTCGAGCGCGATCTTCCGCAAAACCGGCCTCCGGTTTCGCGGATCGCGCGCTTGGAGACTGACCGGCGGCGGTCACGAGTGCGCCATGGAATGGACCGACGAGGGCATCGTGCTCGGCATTCGCAGGCACGGGGAGGCGAACGCCATCCTCGAACTGATGACGCCGGAGCACGGCCGGCATCTCGGTCTGGTGCGCGGCGGCGGCGGTTCGCGCCTGCGCCCCGTGCTGCAGCCGGGAAACTCGCTGCGCGCGATCTGGCGGGCGCGGCTCGACGAGCACCTCGGTCATTTCACGGTCGAAGGGCTCGACTTGCGCGCCGCTTCGTTTCTGCACGTCGCTTACGCGGTCTATGGCGTGACGCATCTCGCCGCGCTCTGCCGGCTTCTGCCGGAGCGCGATCCGCATCGCACCGTTTACGAGGACCTTGCGGCGATCCTCGGCCACATCGACGAGCCTATCGTGTTTGCCATGCTGGTGGTGCGCTTCGAGCTCGACCTCCTGGCCGAGCTCGGCTTTGGCCTCGATCTCACCCAATGCGCGGCGACCGGGGCCGTCGAGGACCTGGTCTATGTCTCGCCCAAGAGCGGGCGCGCGGTTTCACGCGCAGCCGGTGCGCCCTGGCATGGCCGGTTGCTGGACCTGCCGGCCTTCCTCAGCACGGAAGCGGACACGCCGCCCTCGGCCGAGGAACTGGGAGCGGGCTTCCGGCTGACCGGTTATTTCCTCACCCACTACGCGCTCGAGCCGCGCGGCCTCGTCCTGTCGGAAGCGCGCCAGCAGTTCCTCACGGCGGTCGTGCGTGCGCTGCCGAGCGTGGCTGGGCGCATGTAGTCGAATCTGCAGGGCAGATTACGTCTTCGGCTCATCCGCCCGACGGCTGGATCACTGGCCGTTGCAGTGGCGACACAGATATCGGCAGCTCCGGGCATCGCAGACCCGATAGCGGCAATAGCCGGAACCGCAGCCGCCACGCGCGAGCTGGACATGCTGCTGTGTCGCCGAGTTGAGGACGGCATTTCTGGCCGCGGTGGCCGAAGCACCGGACAGTCCCGCGAGAGCAAGGCTCAGGGCCGCCGCGAACATTGCCAAGGATGTGCGCATGGACGCCTCC
>CAYVBN010000091.1:0-5367 GCA_964449645.1 uncultured Hyphomicrobiales bacterium | reverse complement strand
GGAAATCGCCGACGGCGCCCGGGCGGAATACGAGGATGACGTTCTGGCCGAGGTGCTTCGACAGCTCGGTCGCGAGAAGCCGGGCGGCGACGTCGCCGGGACCTCCGGCGGCGAAGGGAACGATGATGGTGATCGTGCGCTCGGGCCACTCCGCACGCGCCGGAGTTGCCAAGGCCGGCAGGGCGAGGAGGGCCAACATCTGAACCATGCAAGCGGCGTATCGCCGAAGCGACCGATATGTCATTTTCCGAACCTCCCTGGGTTGTTGTGACGTTATGGACGCCGCGGCACCCGCGGCGCGGCTGGCGAAGCTCATTGCTCAGCCTTCGGCGCGCAGCAGGCGGCCGTTGGCCGACACCGGCTTGGCGCTGATCAGCACGAAGGCGACCGTGCAGGGCTCGGTGCCGCGATTGATCCAGTTGTGGATGGTGCCGCGCTGCACGAGGACATCGCCCGCCTTCAGCTTCACGGTCACGCCGTCGTCGAGCTCCATCTCGATCTCGCCCGAGATCACCACCGCATAGTCGATCGAATCGGTCCGGTGATTGCGCGGCGCCACGCCGGGCTCGTAACGGACGACGCGGAACACCGTGCCGCCCTCGACGGTGGTCTTGAACGACCCCTTGGTCGGATCGGCGAAGCCGTCATTGTCGGCGGGAACGCTATTCGTCGCCCATACCACGCAGGACGACGCGCCCGGACGATTGGAAATGACGTTCGTTGCGATCTCGTCGATTTCGACCTTGGCGCGCCCATCGGGCGTGTGGCCGGTGACGACACGACGCAATTGCAGGCTCATGGAGGCGTCTTCCTTGATGCGGCGTTGATGTGCGGAGTCAGGCGCGGCTTTCGGCCCGCCGGAGAAAGTCGGCGAACAGGGCCGCGAGGCGCGGCTCGGCCTCGCGCCATTCCTTGCGGTCCCAATCCTCCAGGAGATCGTCGTCGGCGCGCTTGGCGACGAGGTCGTCGTGCAGCTCGCTGTTGGGAATGAGCCGCGCCGCCTTGCGGGCGGTTGCCGGCGTGTGGATGACGTCATTGCCGGCCACCAGGCATGCCGGAGCCCGGATGGCGTTGAGGTCGGCTTCGCTCGCGCCCACGATTGGCAAGGTCGCCGAGGCGAGGAAGCGCTCGCGCCAGGTGTCCATCACCTTGATGAACGTCTCGACGTCGGTGTTGAGCAACCGCTCGCGGTTGTCCGGGCGCGCCGCGATGCATTCGGCGAAATGCTCGCTCTCGCAGACCGCCTGCATGCCGCCCGCGCGGGCCAATGCGATGTACTGGCCGTAATAGCTTTCCGACAGGCGGTCGACCGCCTCCTGGCCGCCGGTGACGCGCCACAGCAACAGACCGCGTAGTCCATCGGGATGACGGATGGCATACAGGATGGCGAGCCGCGCGCCCGCCGACGAGCCGCCGACATACATCGGTAGCGCGCCGAGCTGGCGGCCCAGCTCATAGAGATCGTCCGCCCAGACTTCGTGCTCGGAGGCGGAGCCGTCGAAGGCGACCTCGGACGACCCGCAATTGCGCCGGTCGTGCAGCAGCACGCGATAGCCGGACTGCGCGATCGCTTTCGACAAACCGATCAGCTCGGCATAGGAGCGGCGGCTGCCCGGCGTGAGCGCGACGAACGGACCGCGATCACCGATAACTTCGTAGCGAATTTGAACGCCGCGAACCAACGCGTCAGGCATGTCTTGGCCCGCGTTGCGCAAGGGCCCGGAATGGCGATCCGGTTTGCATGACCTCCCCCGTATTTTGTCCCGGTCTGCGCCGGGCGCGCCCATTCATGCGGCACGGGTCGAACCCGGCCACCCGGGGAAAGTTGCGTGGTCCGGCAATAATCGTCCAATATCGAATTGTCAGATACCCATAACTAGACGGCATGCCATCGGGGGCTGTTCGCGGCGGTCGAGTGGCGAATTTCTCATGTTATGCCAGTTGGTTAGATGAGAGTCCTCGCCCCGCGGTGAGCCGCGCCGGCGCGACGCGTGTGAGGGACCGGAATGGACTTGGCGCGGCAGTTCCAGAACCTGCTGATGGTGATCGAGAAGGGGAGTCTCGGCAAAGCCGCCGAGGCGCTGCACATCTCGCAGCCGGCGTTGACCAAAAGCATGCGGCGGCTCGAGGATCAGCTTGGCGTTCCGCTGTTCTATCGCGACGCGCGCGGCATGCGGCCGACCGTCTACGGGGAGGCGCTGCACGCGCACGCGCAGGGGATCGCGATCGGCATCGACCAGGCGCTGCGCGACATCGCCGCGCTGCGCGCCGGCTCGGAGGGAACCATCCGGGTCGCCGCCGGCCCGATCATGACCAACGAGATCCTCGCCAAGGCGGTCGTGCGGCTCATGCGCGAACGGCCGAAGCTCCGCATCAATATCCATACCGCCATCGGTAACACGAGCGAGGATCTCGTCGCCGGAAAGTACGACTTCATCCTCGCGCTGCTCCCGCCCGGCGATCCGCCGGGCTGGCTGGCGCAGGAGCCGATCTTCGACGACCGGGTGGCCGTCATTGCCCGGCGCGGACATCCGCTGGCGCAGCGCAAGCGCATCGGCGCCCGCGACCTCGTGAAGGCGAGCTGGGTGCTGCCCGTGGCCGGGCACTATCACCGCCGCCGGCTCGAAAGCGTGTTCGAGGGGGAGCATCTGCCGCCGCCACTCCCGACAGTCGAGTGCAGCTCGACCGATTTCATCAAAGGGGTCGTCGCCGAGAGCGAGCATCTGGGGGTTGTCGCGGCGATGGGATTGGACAGCGGGAAGGACGCCGCCGTATGCGAGATCTCTCTCGATTCCCCGTTCATGGCGCGACAGATCGGCGTGATGTGGCGGAAGCATCAGATCCTCTCGCCGCCGTGCCTGCTCCTGATCGACGTTCTGAAGCAGGTGTGTTCGGACATGCGTACGTCCGGGGATCGTGCCCCCACGTCGACCCAGGCCGTAGACTCATAAGCTTCTGATCCAGGTACGAGCAGCGAAGAGCTTGACGACAAACGCGCCGGCAATTTCCTTGCCGCCGAGACGACAACTTGTAGATTGGGCACATGGCACTCAAACGGATGGACAACGTAGGAATCGTCGTCGCTGACCTCGGAGGGGCGATTGATTTCTTTCGCGAGCTCGGCCTTGAGCTCGAAGGGCGGGCCACGATCGAAGGAGAATGGGCCGGGCGTGTCACTGGCCTGGGCGATCAGCGCGTCGAGATCGCCATGATGCGCACGCCGGACGGCCACGGCCGGCTCGAGCTGTCCCGCTTCCTCACGCCGCCTGCCATCGCGGATCACCGCAACGCCCCGGTTAACGCTCTCGGCTACCTCCGCGTCATGTTCGCCGTGGACGACATCGACGAGACGCTTGAAAGACTCCACAATCGCGGCGCACAGCTCGTAGGCGAAGTCGTCCAGTATAAAGAGGCGTATCGGCTCTGCTACATCCGCGGGCCTGAAGGGCTTCTCATCGGACTCGCTCAAGAACTCGGCTGAGCGCAATACGGCGTCAATGCCGAAGGGCGACCAATCAGATAGCAGACTCTCGCGTTCTTGAGTCTGCAAAGAAGCCCTGAACCAACCACTTGCTCGCCTGGCAAGCAGCTTGATGAGTTTACGGCTTAGAACAGCTTCGCCGCCAGATGCGTGACGCCGATGTCGACGCGCTCGCAGATCAATTCGGCGATGCGTCGCCGATGGCAGTGGTCGGGGTCGCGTTCGTAGCAGAGCAGGCACACCCGCTTGCCGGAGCGGGCGATCGTGGTCAACTCGTCGAGTTGCTCCTGTGCGTCCGGCGTGGCGAGATGCGCTTCGTAGATGCGGAAGAGATCGTCGAGCCGTCCCTGGCGCGCAGCCGTGCGCCCTTCGGCGGGCGTGCCGAGCCCGCGCAGGTGCAGATAGCTGATGCCGGCTTCGTCGAGCCCCGCCGCGAGCTGCCGCTTGGAGAAGCCGGGACGGCGCGAGGCCGCGACCGCGCGCGTATCGACCACGAGCTCGACGCCGGCGTCCGCGAGCTCGCCGATCACGGCCGCGGACGTCGCCTGCTCGTAGCCGATGGTGAAGAGCGGCGGCTTCATCACCTTTCAACCCGCTCAATCATCGCCATTGCGGCAGCCGGCGCGCGCACCTTGCCGGAGTGGATGAAGTACATGAACACATTGCGCGGCGTTTGCTTTGTGCTCTTCATATCACTGAAGCGGGGAAGATCCTCGGGCACGCCACCCTTCGCCCAGACGCGTGCACGCTTCGCCCAGGCATCGAGCTCGTCTTCCGGATAGGCGGTCGGGATCTTGTCGTCGCCCCGCTGCAGGCGCGCGTAGACGAAATCGCCCGTCACGTCGGCGATCGCCGGGTAGGTGGGGTGATCGGCGAACACGACCGGCACGGCAAATTTGCGCAGCAGCGCGATGAAGTCCGGGGCGCAGAAGCTGTCGTGGCGAACCTCGACGACGTGACGTATCTGGCGGCCGTCGGCTTCGCGCGGCAACAGCTCCAGGAAAGCACCGAAATCCATTTCGTCGAATTTCTTGGTCGGGGCGAACTGCCAGAGGATCGGGCCGAGCCGGTCGCCGAGCTCGAGCACGCCGGATGCGAAGAAGCGAGCGATCGAGTCGCCCGCTTCGGCGAGCACGCGCCGATTGGTGGCGAAGCGCGGACCCTTGACGGAGAAGATGAAGCCGTCAGGCGTCTCGCGCGCCCACTTGCGGAAGCTCTCGGGCTTCTGCGAGCCGTAGTAAGTGGAGTTGATCTCGATCGCGGTGAGATGCGTGCTGGCGTAGCCGAGCTCCTTCGCGTGCGCGAGCCCCTTCGGATAGAACACGCCGCGCCACGGCTCGAACGTCCAGCCGCCGATGCCGACGCGGATCTTTCCGGACGTGGTCATGATGTTCTCCTGTACGCGTTCCGGCGGATGCCGTGCTGCGCGCCGCAACATGGAACCCCGGCTCAGCCGTGCACCGCACACAATCAAGTTTACGCAGATTGCGTAGACTTATCTGCGTGCGTCTGCGTGCGCTGCACCGCAGCCGGGGAACGAGGACTTGCCCCGGCGGCAGACTCGTATCCCGGACGCAGCGCGGTGCGAAGTCCCGCGCTGCAGAGCCGGGACCCAGCGGCGGATCTCCGCATCCTTGCACGAAAAAAGGCCCGGGCGTGACGCCCGAGCCTCGTTTTCGTTGATCGTGCGGCCTTCTTAGAAGTCCATTCCGCCGCCACCCGCCGAAGTCGGCTGTTGCCGACTTCGGATTGTTCAATTCGCCGGGTGGCCTGGAGAGACCTTCTTAGAAGTCCATTCCGCCGCCACCCGGCATGGCCGGCGCCGGAGCCTGCTTCTTCGGCAGCTCGGCGACCATCGCCTCCGTGGTGATGAGCAGGCCGGCGAC